>JBBIMZ010000476.1:0-3531 GCA_037444135.1 Solibacteraceae bacterium | reverse complement strand
GAAGCCGGCCTGTTCGATCCGCGTGAGAATTTCCCCGGCGTGGCCGGCCGCGACGGCGTCGGGTTTGATGATGGCGAAAGTGCGTTCGAGCTGGCTCATAATCTGCTCTTGACTCTCTCTCCGATCTCGGCCGGCGTCTCGCACACGGTGATGCCCGCCGCCTTCATCGCAGCGATCTTGTCGGCGGCGCGGCCGGAGCCGCCGGAAATGATGGCGCCCGCATGGCCCATGCGCCGGCCGGGCGGCGCCGTCTGGCCGGCGACGAACCCGATGACGGGCTTGCGCACGTGCGCCGCCACGTAGGCGGCGGCCGCCTCCTCGGCCGTGCCGCCGATCTCGCCGATCAGGACGATGGCGTGGGTTTCCGGGTCGTCGTTGAACAGCTCCAGGGCGTCGATGAAGCTGGTGCCGATGATCGGATCGCCGCCGATGCCGATGCAGGTGGACTGGCCGATGTCCAGGCAGGTCAACTGCCAGACGGCCTCGTAGGTGAGCGTGCCGGAGCGGGAAACCACGCCGACGTGGCCGGGCTTGTGGATGTGCCCCGGCATGATGCCGATCTTGCTCTTGCCCGGCGAGATGATACCCGGACAGTTGGGGCCGATCAGGCGCGTCCGGCGGCCCTTGAGGAACTGCCACACCTTGACCATGTCGGCCGTCGGAATGCCTTCGGTGATGCAGACCACCAGCGCCAGGCCCGCGTCGGCGGCTTCCATGATGGCGTCGGCGGCGAAAGCCGGGGGCACGAAGATCACCGAAGCGTCGGCGCCGGTCTGCCGCACCGCTTCGGCCACCGTGTCGAAGACCGGGCGGTCCAGGTGCCGCTGGCCGCCCTTGCCGGGCACGACCCCGCCGACGATGTTGGTGCCGTAGGCGATCGACTGTTCGGCGTGGAAGGTCGCCTCCTTGCCGGTGAAGCCTTGCACGAGAACGCGCGTGGATTGATCGATCAGAATGCTCATTGCGCCAGCCTCACCACGTTCTCCGCAGCGTCCTTCATGCCGTCGGCTACGGTGAAATTCAACCCCGATTCCTCGAGAATCCGCCGCCCGAGCTCGACGTTGGTCCCTTCCATGCGGACGACAATCGGTATCTTGATCTCCAACTCGCGGGCGGCCGTGACGACGCCGGTCGCCAGCGTGTCGCACCGCAGGATGCCGCCGAAGATGTTGATCAGCACCGCTTTGACGTGCGGATCGGAAATCAGGATGCGGAAGGCGTTGCGGATCTGCTCGGCGCTGGCGCCGCCGCCGACGTCGAGGAAGTTGGCGGGATTCCCCCCGGCGTACTTGATGATGTCCATCGTCGCCATGGCGAGGCCCGCGCCGTTGACCATGCAGCCGACGTTGCCGTCCAGCTTGATGTAGTTGAGGCTGTACTTGGAGGCCTCGACTTCGAGCGGGTCTTCTTCGTTCAAGTCGCGCAGCTCGATCAGGTCTTTGTGCCGATAGAGCGCGTTGTCGTCGAGGTTGATCTTGGCGTCGAGGGCGTAGACTTTCCGATCTGTCGTCAGCACGAACGGGTTGATTTCCGCAAGCGAGGCGTCGATGGCCTCGTAGGCCTGGGCCAGGGCCGCCATCGCGGCCGCCGCGGGCCGGATCGCCTCCTGCGGCAGGCCCATCCCGTAGGCCAGCTTCCGGGCCTGGAACGGCGCCAGGCCGAAGCCGGGCTCGAGCGGTTCTTTGAGCAGCAGTTCCGGGGAAGTCCGGGCGACCTCCTCGATGTCGACGCCGCCGGCGGAGGAGGCCATGAAAACGTTCTTTCCCTGGGTGCGGTCCAGCGTGATGCCGAGGTAGAGTTCGCGTTCGATCGGGAGCGTCTCCTCGATCAGCAGGCGCTGCACGATGCGGCCCTCAGGACCCGTCTGGTGCGTGACGAGCCGCATGCCGAGCATCTTGCGAGCGATCTGCACGCCGCCGCCTTTGCCCCGGCCGCCGGCGTGGATCTGCGCCTTGACGACCACGCTGCCACCGATGCGTTTGGCGGCCGCCTCGGCCTCCTCGACGGCGAAGATTACCTCGCCGCGAGGCACGGGGACGTTGTAGCGGGCCAGGATCGCCTTGGCCTGATACTCATGAATTTTCACAGGATGGCCTCTGTGTTAGGATGCTAAGAAAGCGCAACAAAACTCTACACTATAGCATGTCGTTGCTCCCCTTCCTGCACCGCGTGGTCGAGCGGGAACACCTCTCGGCGGCCGAGGCCGAGCAAGCCATGACGGTGATCCTCGACGGGGGCGCTTCCCCGACCCAGATCGGGGCGTTTCTGGTGGCGCTGCGCATGAAGGGGGAGACGGCCCAGGAGGTCTTCGGCTTTGCGCGCGCCATGCGCGACCGCGCGGTGCGGGTGCCGCTCGAGCCGGGCGATGAGCCGCTGCTCGATACTTGCGGCACCGGCGGCGACGGGCGGGGCACCTTCAACATCTCGACGACGGCTGCCTTCGTCGTCGCCGGCGCCGGAGTCCGCGTGGCCAAGCATGGCAACCGGTCGATCTCGAGCCGGTGCGGCAGCGCCGACGTGCTCGAAGCGCTCGGCGTCGAGATCGCCCAAAGCGCCGAGCAGATGGCGCGGGCCGTCCGCGAGGCCGGCATCGGCTTTCTGTTCGCTCCCCCGCTGCACCCGGCGATGCGTTTTGCCCAGCCGGCGCGCCAGGAACTGAAGTTGCGCACCGTCTTCAACCTGTTGGGCCCGCTGACCAATCCCGCCGGAGCCAGGCGCCAGCTCGTCGGGACGCACTCGGTGCGGGCCGCCGGCCTGGTCGCCGAGGCGCTGGCGCGGCTGGGCTGCGAGCACGCCTTCGTCGTCCACGGCGCCGACGGGCTCGACGAGATCACCACTACCGCCGAGACGCTGGCGCTCGAGGTCTGCGCCGGCCGCGTCTTCGAGCGGCGGTTGACGCCGGAGCAGTTCGGCGTGCGCCGGGCTTCGATCGAAGAGTTGCGGGGAGGCGACCGGGAAGAAAATGCGGCCATTGCCCGCCGGATCTTGAGCGGTGAGCCCGGGCCGCACCGGGATATCGTTCTCGTGAATGCCGCGGCGGCCCTCGTGGCGGCCGGCAAGGCGCCGGATTTCGCCGGGGCGATGGCGCTCGCCGCCCGGTCGATCGACTCCGGGGCGGCCCTTTCCCGGCTCGATCGGTTGATCGCCCTCTCGCGCCGGCCTTGAGAAGTTACAGCATGTCGGCGTGGCGCTTCAAGATCTGGGGCAGATTCTGCGAGAAGGCCGACCGCGTCATGACGATGTCGCAACCGGCATCGTGCGCCTGCTTTTTGAGCTCGCCCTGCACGTGCGACAAGTAACCGATCAGGCTGATGCCTTCGAACTGGGAGTTCTTCTTCAGCTTCGAGATCAGTTTGATCGGGTTGACTGCGCTGAAGTTCAGGTCGAGGATGATGGCCGCAGGCTGCTCAGCCGCCTTCTCCAGGAGGTCCTTCTCGGACTTGACGAATTCCACCTGGAGTCCGGCCTTGCGCGCCGCGTCGTTGATCTTCACGGTGAACATGAGGTCGCCGACCGCCGCCACGATCTTCT
>JBBIMZ010000475.1:0-3532 GCA_037444135.1 Solibacteraceae bacterium | reverse complement strand
GATCCCGATCCTGCGCCACCGCATCCTGCTGAACTTCCACGCCGAGTCCGAACGGCTGAGCACCGACGAGATTTTGAAGCGCCTGCTCGAGGCCAAACCCGCTCCCCGGGGAGATTGAAAGCCGCCATGCTCCAGCGCTTCCTCGATCCGAAGATCCTGGCGAGCATCTCCGGCCTCGACCTGGTCGCCAAGACCGTCGTCGACGGCTTTGTGGCGGGCCTGCACCGCTCGCCCGATTTCGGATTCAGCCAGGAGTTCGCCGAGTACCGCGCCTACACGCCCGGCGACGACCTGCGCCACGTGGACTGGAACGTATTCGCGCGCACCGAGCGCTGCTATCTGAAGCGCTATCGCGGGGAGACGAACTCGCAGCTCACCGTGATGCTCGACGCCAGCGCTTCGATGGCGTTTACGTCGCACTCGATCAGCAAGCTCGACTACGGGCGCTTCCTGGCCGCTTCCCTGTGTCATCTTGCGGGCCAGCAGCGCGATGCGGCGGGCCTGATCGTCTTCGACGACGAGATCCGCAACTACGTCCGCCCCTCGACGCGCCAAGGGCAGCTCTCGCGACTCCTTCACGGCATCAACGATGCCGAGCCGGGCGCCCGTACGGATTTCGCCAAACCGTTTCTCCACTTCCAGCAGTTCCTGCGCCGGCGCGGCATCGTCGCCGTCATCTCGGACCTGTACGAGACGCCGCAGAAGATCATCAAGACCGTCGAGCCGCTCCGCTTCCGCGGCAACGAGCTGATCCTCTTCCACGTGCTCGATCCGGAAGAGATCTCGCCCAAGCTGGGCGAGCCGGCGATCCTGGTGGACATGGAAACGCGGGCGCGCCTGGAGGTTTCGCCCGAGTATGCGCGGACCGAGTATCCGAGACGCATCCAGGCGCACCTCAAAGAACTCAAGGAAAGGGCGCTAGCCGCCGGCGTGGATTATTTCCTGCTGCCGACCGACCGCCCGCTCGACGCCGCGCTGCGCGAGTATCTGACGATCCGTCAGGGGAGAATGTAAATGGGCTTCCTTTCTCCCTGGTATCTGGCCGGACTGCTGGCGGCGGCCATCCCCATCTATTTTCACCTGCTGCGGCAGCACCAGAGCACGCCGCGCCCGTTCAGCTCGCTGATGTTTTTCGAGCGCTCGACGCAGAGCTCGATCCGGCACCGCCGGCTGCGCTACCTGGCGCTGCTCGCGGCGCGTCTGGCGCTGCTCGTGCTGCTCGCCCTGGCGTTCGCTTCGCCCTACGTCCTGCGAACCGAGACGCGCGCCGGTGACGGGCGCCGCCTGCTGCTGGTCGTCGTCGACCGCTCCTTCAGCATGCGCGCGGGCGACCGGCTCGAGCGGGCGCGCCGGGAGGCCCTCGGAGTGCTGGCCGGCCGGGATCCGGCCGTGCCGGCGCAAGTGGCGGCGCTCGATTCGCAACTTCACTTGCTGACCCAGCCGGGCGCCGGCCCGGGCGAACTGGCGGCCGCCGTCCGCTCGATCCAGCCTTCCGACGCCCGCAGCTCGTTCGGCGAGCTGGCGCGGGCGCTGCGGGCGCAAGCCGACAGCTCCGGCAGCCTCCTGGACGTTCATTTCATCGGCGATATGCAACGCAGCTCGATGCCGCCGGGCTTTGCGGATCTGGCTCTGGGCCGGCGCGCGCGGCTGACGCTCCACGCCGTCGGCGGCGAAAAGGAGCCGAACTTCACGGTCGAGAACGTGATCGCTCCGAGCAGCATCTTCGACCCGTCCAAAGTCCGCGTGCAGGCCACCGTCAGCGGCTACAACACGCCGGCGGCGCGGCGCTCGGTCTCGCTCGTGGCGGCCGGCAAAGTGCTGGAGACCAAGCTGGTCGATCTTCCGGCCGGCGGACGCGCCACGGTCGAGTTCGGCTCTCTGGCCGTGCCCTACGGCTTCACGCGCTGCGAAGTGCGCCTCGACCCGGCCGACTCGCTCGCCGAAGACGACCGGTTCCAGTTCGCCGTCGAGCGCGCCGACCCGAGGCAACTGCTCTTCGTGCATGAGGCGCGCGACGGGCGTTCGTTACTCTATTTCCGCGCAGCGCTCGAGTCGGCCCAGAATGCGGCGTTCCAGATCCAGCCGGTTCCGGCCGAGGAATGCGGCGGAGTGGATCCGGCGCGCTACCCTGTGGTGGTGCTCTCCGACGTCGGGCGGCTCCCCGAGAGCTTCGAACAGAAACTGAGGCGGCACCTGCGCTCCGGCGGCGCCGTGTTGATCGCGGCGGGCCCGGCGGCCGCCCGAAACCCGCGCGTGCCCCTCTTGGACGAGCGCGTGCTCGAGTCGCGCTACGCCGCGCGCACGGCCGAGCGCTTCCAGACCGCCGTGGCCGTCGATCCCGCGCATCCGTCGCTCCGCCGGGCCACCGGTTGGGAGGCGGTGAAATTCTACCAGGCGGTTCGGGTCGAAAGCGGCGGCGCGCGTGTGATCGCCCGCCTTTCCGACGAAACCCCTTTGTTGTTGGAGAAAGCCGTCGGGGAGGGCCGCCTGATGCTGTTCGCGTCGACGCTCGACAACATCGCCAACGACTTCCCTCTCCATCCGTCCTTCGTCCCGTTCATCGAACAGACGGTGAACTATCTCGGGCGCGTCGAGCGGCGCACGGCGACTCTGCCCGCCGGCGCCTTCGTCGAACTTCGATCGAGCGCCGAACAGGGGCAAGCCGTCGAAGTGATCGGCCCGGACGGAGCGCGCGCCTTATCGCTTGAAGAGGCGGCCCGGGCGCAGACCTTGCAGCTGGGCCGGGAGGGGTTTTACGAACTGCGCCGCGCCAACAACCGGAACGAAATGGTGGCGGTCAACGCGGACCGCCGCGAGGCCGATCTGACGGCGATCGCCCCGGAGACGCTTGCACTCTGGGAGAATACGGCTGAGGGGAAAGCCCAGCCGAGGGCGGGAGCGGAACCCGTCGAGGAGCCCTGGAACCTGTGGTGGTACGTGCTGGCAGCCGTGCTGGCGGCCGCGCTGGTGGAGTCGGTTCTGGCCAGCCGGTACCTGAGCGTGGAGCGGGAGGCGGCATGAACGCACTGGATCGCTTGAACGAATACTTCGAACGGCTCGAGCGGAGGCTGCGGCTCGGCCAGCTGTCGCGCGGCGCGGCGTTGCTGGGCGCGGCGGCCCTGGCGCTGACGCTCGTGCTGGTCGTGGTTCTCAACTGGCGGGCCTTTTCTCCGGCCAGCGTCACCGGCGCCCGGATCGTGCTGTTTGCAGCCCTGGCGCTGATTGCCGTCTTCGCCGTGGTCCTGCCGCTCAGGCGCCTGAACCGGATCGGCGCGGCGCGGCGCGCCGAGCAGGCGTTTCCGGAGTTCGAACAGCGCCTGCTGACCGTTGCGGAGCGTTCCCGCCACGCGCCCGCGGATCCGTTTCTGGAGCTGGTGGCCGACGAGGCCCTCCGGGTGACCCAAACGGCGGAACCGGGCCGCATCGTCACGCGAGGCCGGATCGCCGGCTTGCTGTCGGCGGCCGGGGCGGCCCTCATCACCCTGATCTGGCTGGGAGTCGCCGGACCGGGCTATCTGGGATACGGCACGTC
>JBBIMZ010000474.1:0-3536 GCA_037444135.1 Solibacteraceae bacterium | reverse complement strand
ATCCTTCGCCGCCAGATCTCGATCGATCCGGAGGCGATCCTCGGACTCGTAAAAGCGGCCTTCGAGCGTATCGAGGCCCGCGAAGTCATCCGCCTGCGGGCGCATCCGGAAGACGCCCGCACGGTCGAAGCCTCCTTTGCCGACCTGGGACTGCCGGAGAGGATCGAAGTCATCGCCGACAAAAAGCTCGAACGCGGGGCGCTGGTCGTCGAGACGGAACGAGGCGAGCTGGATGCTTCCGTCGAGACCCAACTGGAGGAGATCGAGCGGGGCCTGGCCGACCTGGTCCGGAGGCGGGCGTGAGCGAGAGTGACCGCATCGATCTCGGGCCGTACCGGGAGGCGCTCGAGCGGATTGATCCGCTCCGCTGGACCGGCAGGGTGACCAATATCGTCGGCTTGCGCATCGAATCTCGCGGACCCGCGGCGGCGATCGGCGACTTCTGCGAGGTCCGGACGGCGGCCGGGCGGCGGATCCGCACGCAGGTCATCGGCTTTCGCGACGGGCTGGTGCTGTCGATGCCGCTCGAGGAGACCGACGGCCTCCAGGCGGGCGATCCGATCGTGGCGCGGCGGGAGGAGGCCCGGGTGCCGGTGGGGCGGGCGCTGCTCGGGCGGATCTTGGACGGCTTCGGGCGGCCGATCGACGGAGACGGGCCGATCGTGGGCGAGGGCGCCTACCGGCTGTATGCGTCCCCGCCGGGGCCGCTCGAGCGGGAACATATCGACGAGCGACTGGTCACGGGCGTCCGCGTCATCGACGGGCTGCTGCCGTGCGGCAAAGGACAGCGCATCGGGATCTTCGGCGGCAGCGGCGTGGGTAAGAGCACGCTGCTCGGCGCGATGGCCCGGCACAGCCTGGCTGGGGTGAACGTGATCGGCCTGATCGGCGAGCGCAACCGCGAGGTCAGGGAATTTCTCGAGCATGAACTCGGCAAGCAGGGTCTCGCCCGCTCGGTGGTCGTCGCGGCGACCTCGGATCGCCCGGCGCCGTTGCGGCTGCGGGCCTGCTTTGTGGCGCTGGCCGCAGCGGAGTATTTTCGCGACCAGGGCGAGGACGTACTCCTCGTCATGGATTCAGTGACGCGTCTGGCGATGGCGCAGCGCGAAATCGGGCTGGCGGCCGGCGAGCCGCCGAGCCAGAGGGGCTACACGCCCTCGGTCTTCAACCTGCTGCCGCGCATTTTCGAGCGCGCCGGAAAGTTCCGGCGCGGATCGATCACCGGTTTCTTCACCGTCCTGGTCGAGGGCGACGATTTCAACGAACCGATCGCCGATGCGACGCGCGCAATCCTGGACGGGCATATCGTCCTGTCGCGCGCGCTGGCGGCGGCCGGCCAGTATCCCGCCATCGACGTGCTGGAGTCGGTGAGCCGCCTGGCTTCGAAAATCGCTTCGGAGGAGCAGCAGCAGGCAGCGCAGCGGATTCGGGAGGCCCTGGCCGCCTACCGGCGCTCGGAGGATCTGATCCACCTGGGCGCCTATGTCGCCGGATCGAACCGGCAACTGGACGCCGCGATTCAGGCGCGGCCGAAGCTGCTCGAATTCTTGCGTCAGTCGCCGGAAGAGAAGAGTCCGTTCGAAGAGACCCTGAACCGGATGCGAGAGCTGGCCGCGGAGCTGGCGCGATGAGGCGGTTCGTCTTTCCCCTGGAGCGCGTTCTCGAGTGGCGGCGCGCGCGAGCCGAGATCGAGCGCCTCGCGCTCGAGCGGCTGCTCGGCGACTGGCGGCGGTTGCGCGAGGCGGCTGCGGAGCTGGAGGCGGCGCTCGCACGGTCGCGCCGCGCGCTCAGCGAGGCGGCGGCGGCAGGGCAGGCGATCGAGTCGGGCACGCTGGCGGCTCTCGAGGAGTTCGCGGCCGGAGCGAAGAGTCACCAGCGCGCACTCCGCCTGCGGCAGAGCGAGCTTGGCAGGCAAGTCGAGGCACAGCGGGAGCGTCTGGCTGCCGCGCGGCGCGATTTCCGATTGATCGAAAAGCTGCGGGAGCGGGCCCGGGCGGCCTGGGAGCGGGACGGCGCGCGGGAGCTCGAGAAGCTCGCCTCGGAGCTGCATCTGGCGCGCTGGGAAGCAACCCAGGCGGACCGCTGAGTCAATCCGCTGAAGCCAAGCCGGCGGCGCCGACGCTCTCGAGGATGATCTGCCGGGCCGTCTCCCGCTCCGTGAGCACGATCGCGCCAGGGCGCACCTCGACGGCGGCGACGCCTCGGAATCCGGCCGGGATTTCAACCAGGAACGCCAGATAGCGCGCCGTCAGGCGAGCGCCGCCGCCGATCCATCGGTACACCGGAACTCCGTAAAGCCGCCCCTCCTCCACGACCCGGCGCATCGGACCGCCGAACGGCGTCGTGCCGAATTCGATGCCGCGGGCGATCACCTGGCCGTCCCAGGGCCGCTCAGTGGCGCGGCGGTTCTCCTGCCAGTCCCCGACCCAGGGATAATCGCGCGTGCGCCACAAGTAGCCGATCAAGACCCGGTAGCCGGGGTGATACATGGTGAAGTAGCTGAGCGCCCGCTTTGGATCCATGAGGAAAGCCGCGTATACTCCGGCCCGGGGTTGCGGCTGCATGGTGCGGAGCTCCACGCGGCGGCCGTCCGGGGAGATGCCGAAGGGCCACTCGAGCAGGCCCGGCCGCAGTGAAAGCCAGGAGCCGGCGGCACCGCGCACCTCCCCTTTGGTGGCCGGCATGTCGAGCGCCGTCTTGCCCGGTTCGACGAACGGGTCGCCGAAGGTGACATGCTGCACCCAGTGGACCGGGCGGTCGAACGGCAGCAGGTTTTCGACCGTCTCGTCGACATAAAGGACCGTTTCGCCGGCCGGCAACCGGAGCGTGCGCTCGACCCGGTAGCGCGTCTTCGGCAGCTCGGCCCCGTAAACGAGCGTGACACCGGCGGCGCCGGCTTCGGCGCTCCGCTTCTTCCACTCGACCGCCAGCGCTTCGCCGTGCGTGCCGAGTCCGTTGCGCGCTTCCTCCGGCGAGGGCTCGCCGAACGTGGGAAAGTTCAAGAGATGGCCCATGTAGCCGGACTGGAGAATGCGGCTTGCGTCGGCCCCGTAAATTTTGTCGTGGATCTCGGGCTTGTACTCCCAGGGCTCGATCGTCTGAAAGTGAGGAACGCGCATGGGATTGACGCCGAGACGCGGATCGGCGGAGCGGAACCGGATCTCGGCCAAGTGGCCGGCGCCCCTCAGTGCGCTGACCCGCACGCGGCTCGTTTCGAGCACGTAGGCCTGCCGGCCGTGGAAGACCTCCTCGCGGAAGGCCGGTGCCTGGGCGAACGAGCAGGCGGCGAGCAGAGGTCCGAGTGCGTTCAGGCGAAGCATGGAACAGAATGATAGCACCAGGACGCCGCCCGGTCTCAACCCGCCGCGGAGCGTTGCGGGCGCCGCAGGAACGCGAGAAATTGCTGGGGGTCGCGCGTGAGGCCGGCGAAGGTGGCGAGGACGTTCTGATCGGCGTCGACGATGGCGTAGTAGGGGATGGCGATCGTCGAAAATTTCGCCTGCTGAAGCTGCTGATTGCGCTCGGAAGCGGGGTCG
>JBBIMZ010000473.1:0-3542 GCA_037444135.1 Solibacteraceae bacterium | reverse complement strand
TACATCATAGAGAGCGCCTGGCAATGTTTGACACAGGCGGGGGCTTCACCCCGGATCGGATAGTAGAATTTGCGGTCCTCGAGCATCTCGGCCCAGAGCCCGCCGTAGATGCACCGGCCGAGGTGTTCGATGAACTGGCCGTAGATGTACCGCGAGATCGGCTCGTGCGGGCGCCGGGCGTCGATCTGGACGTCGGCGGTGGCGGCGCCGCAGGCGGCCGGCAGAACAAGCAGCGCAAGAACATTCAGGCAACGCATCGGCGTGTTCCCGGTCCCTTCACGGTAGCACGGGCGGGGCGTCCGGCGCGGGAATCTTGCCGGTGGGACTCAGTTGCAAACCATTTGCTGAAAATGGTTGCACCGTCCCGGCGGCAGGATTATGATAGGGATATGTTTCCGCATCTGAGTTGCAATTCTTGCTCCTTCCTTCTCCGCGGCCGGCGCGCCTGGGCGTGCCTGGCCGGCCTGTGGCTGCTGCCGGTTTCCGCCCAACAGCCCTCGCAGGCCCGGCTCACCGGGCGCGTCCTGGATCCGGCGGGCGGCGTCATCGCCGGCGCCCACATCGCCGCCACGCCCGAAGGCGGCGTTTCCGCCATTGAGTGCGTAAGCGCGTCCGACGGCCAATGCTCGCTGGAGCTGCCTCCCGGCAGCTACCGGCTCCGTGTCTCAGCGCCCGGCTTCCTCGAAGCGGCCGATGAGGCCAGGCTCGAAGCCGGGGGCCGGCAGGTTAGAGAATACAGGCTGGAAATCGCCGCCGTCCGCGAATCGATCACGGTGGTCGAGTCGGCCGACTACCGCGTCGCTGCGGTCACTGCGGCTACACGCACCCCCACGCCGCTCGAGAACGTGCCGCAGGCCATCACGGTCGTTCCGTCCGAGTTGATGCGCGATCAACTGATGATAAGCCTGGCCGACGTGGTTCGCTATGTGCCCGGCGTCACCGCCGTGCAGGGCGAAAACAACCGGGATCAGCTCGTGATCCGGGGCAACAACACTTCGGCGGACTTTTTCCTGGACGGCGTGCGCGACGACGTGCAGTACTACCGCGACCTGTACAACCTGGAACGCGTGGAGGCCCTCAAAGGGCCCAACGCCATGATTTTCGGCCGCGGCGGTGGCGGCGGCGTCCTCAATCGCGTCAGCAAAACGGCCGACTTCAATCCCTTTCGCGAACTGACGCTGGTGGGCGGCTCCTGGCGCCAGAAGCGGCTGGCGGCCGATGTGGATCAACCGTTGAGCAGCCGCGCCGCGGCGCGCCTGAACACGATGTACGAACAGGCCGATAGCTTCCGCAGCTTCGTCGATCTGGAGCGCTTCGGAGTCAACCCCACGGTGACGCTGACGCCGGGCGCCTCCGGCAGAATCCTGGTCGGCTACGAGCACTTCCGCGACGACCGCCGCGCCGACCGGGGCATCCCCTCGTTCCACGGCCGGCCGGCCGGGGTCGGTCTATCGACCTACTTCGGAGATCCGGACCGGAGCTGGGTGCGGGCGCGCGTGCATCTCGGCTCGGTGGTGGCGGAGCGCCGCTTCGGCCCTGTGAACGTGCGCAACCGCACGCTGGTCGGCCACTACGACAGGGGCTATCAAAACTTCGTTCCCGGCACCGTCACCGCCGGCGGAGACGAGGTGAACCTGTCGGCCTACAACAACGCCACCGTCCGCCGCAACCTGTTCAATCAGACCGACGTCGTCGCCATGGTCTGGTCCGGCCCGGTGCGCCACACGCTGCTTGCGGGGGCCGAAGCGGGCCGTCAGGCCACCGACAATTTTCGTAATACGGGCTACTTCGAGGATCGCCTGACCTCGATCCGCCTGCCCCTGGCCGATCCCCTGGTGCGCCGGCCGGTCGTCTTTCGCCAGAGCCCCACCGACGCCGACAACCACGTGGTGGCGGTCGTCGCCGCGGCGTACGTGCAGGATCAGATCGAGCTGTCGCGGCGGTGGCAGGCCGTCGCCGGTCTCCGCGCGGAGCGGTTCGATCTCGACTATCGCAACCGCCGCAGCGGCGAGCCGCTGGGCCGCCTCGACTACCTAGTGTCGCCGCGCGCGGGTCTGGTCTTCAAGCCGCGCGAGACCGTCTCGCTGTACGGCAGCTACAGCGTCGCCTTCCTGCCCAGCTCCGGTGATCAGTTCGCATCCCTGACCACCGTCACCCAGCAGCTCAAGCCGGAGAAATTCACCAACTACGAGGCGGGCGTCAAATGGGATCCGGCGCGGAAGCTCGCTCTGACCGCCGCGCTCTACCGGTTGGACCGAACCAATACCCGTTCGATCGATCCCAACGATCCCTCGCGGATCGTGCAGACGGGAAGCCAGCGCAGCGAGGGGCTGGAGCTCGGCTGGAGCGGCGCGCCCACGGGTTCCTGGGTCGTCGTCGGCGGCTACGCCTGGCAGAAGGCCTTCGTCACGCACGACACGGTGGACGCCCGGGCCGGCGCGCTGGTCGCTCAATTCCCCCGGCACAGCTTCTCATTGTGGAACCGCTACCAGTTCCGGCCGCGCTGGAGCGCCGGCCTGGGAATCGTCAGCCGCACGGAGATGTTCGCAGGCATCGACAACACGGTCGTCCTGCCCGGCTACGCGCGCCTGGACGCGGCGCTATACCACTGGCTGACGGAACGCGTGCGGCTGCAGGTGAATGTCGAGAACCTGCTCGATCGGCGCTACTTCGCCAACGCGCACACGAACAACAACATCTCGCCGGGTGCGCCGCGGGCCGTTCGCATCGGCCTGGTGGCGCACTTCTGAAGGCTGCCGGCTCAGGGCTGGCGTTTGAGCACCGGCGGGCCCTCCTCTTCTTCGCGTTGGCCTTTTTCGCCGGGCTGCTGGCCGCGCTTGAGCACCGGGCGCTCGTCTTCCTTGTCTTCGGCCGGGGCTTGCTTATCCCCCGGCCGGATCACGCCTCCCCCGGTCTGGCGCAGGCGCGGCCGGTCTTCGGCTTTGGCGACCGAACGCTTCGGGTCGAGCAGCATCGCCAGGCGCTGCTTCACCTTGAGGAACTCCGACGTGCTGACGACGTACTCCGGCTTGTCGGGCAAGATCCGTTCCATCGCGCTCTGGGCCGCTTCGATACGGTCGTCGGTCATCGGGTGGCTGCTGAAGACGCCGGCCAAGGCGCTCGGTTTGGACTTCTGGAGCGAGGCCAGCTTTTCGAACAGGTCGACGAAGGCGGTCGGATCGTAGCCGGCGGCGTACAGATACTGGATCCCCAGAAAATCCGCTTCCCGTTCGAAGGCGCGGGAAAACTGGAGGAAGGCCACCGGAATGGCGAGGCCGGCGGCCTGCGAGATGGCGTAGCCGGTCCAGCCGCCCGTGGCGATGATCAGCGGCAGCGTGGCCAGATTCGCCAGCGTGCCCCGGGTCGCCTGGCGCGTGCCGTGCCGGGCGGCGACATGCGCGATTTCGTGCGCCAGCACCGAGGCCACCTCGGATTCGGACTCCGCGGCGAGCAGCAGCCCCGTGTGCACGCCGACGAAGCCTCCCGGGAGCGCGAACGCGTTGATGGTGTGGTCGCGGATGGCGAAGAACTCGAAGTCCTGG
>JBBIMZ010000472.1:0-3557 GCA_037444135.1 Solibacteraceae bacterium | reverse complement strand
GGGCCTGTACGGGGCGGCCTATCTGCCGTTTCAAGCGTGAGGTCTGATTCGATGTACTGGTTGGGATTGGATACAGGCACAGGCGGAACCAAGGCGCTGCTGGTCGACCCAAGCGGCAAGGTCAGATTCGCCTTCACGGCGCCGCACGAAGAGATGAAGATGGAGCGGCCGCTGTGGGCCGAGCAGCGCCCGGAGAACTGGTGGGAGGCGGCCCAGGCCGCCATTCAAGGCGTGTTGAAGCTGGCCGGCGCCGGCGGCCAGGACGTCCGCGGCGTCGGGCTCACCGGACAGATGCACGGCCTGGTGATGCTCGATGAAGCAGGCGAGGTGATCCGCCCGGCGCTCCTCTGGTGTGACCAGCGCAGCCAGGCGCAGGTGGACTGGATCAACCGCACCGTGGGCAAGGACGACGTCATGGCCTTTACCGCCAACCCCGTGCTCACCGGCTTCACCCTCCCCAAGTTGCTCTGGGTGCGGGACAATGATCCGCGCTCGTTTGCCCGGCTGCGCAAGATTCTCCTGCCGAAGGACTACGTGCGCTACCGCCTGACCGGCGAATATGTCAGCGACGTCTCCGACGCCTCGGGTACGTCGCTGTTCGATGTGGTGACGCGCCGCTGGTCGCAGGCGATGGTGACCCGGGTGAAACTCGATCCGGCCATCCTGCCGCAGGTCGTCGAATCGAGCGAGCTAAGCGGCCGGGTGAGCGAGGCGGCCGCCGCCGCGACCGGCCTCGAGCCGGGTACGCCGGTGGTCGGGGGCGCGGGCGACCAGGCCGCCAGCGCGGTCGGCAACGGCATCGTCGAGGAGGGCCTGGTCTCCTGCACGCTCGGCACCTCGGGGGTCGTCTTCGCCCACCTGGAACGGCCCGCGTACGATCCCCAGGGCCGCGTACACACCTTCTGCCATGCGGTGCAGGGCAAGTGGCACGTCATGGGCGTCACCCAGGGGGCGGGGCTGAGCCTGCAATGGTTCCGGAATCAGTTGATGCCGGGCGCCGCCTACGACCTGCTCACGGCCGAGGCCGCCCAGTCGCCCCCGGGCGCTCAGGGGCTGTTCTGGCTGCCGTATCTGATGGGAGAGCGGACGCCGCACCTGGATGCGAGCGCCCGCGGCGGCTGGATCGGCATCACCGCCAAGCACACCCGCGCCGATTTGATCCGGTCGATCATCGAAGGCGTTTCCTACAGCCAGCGGGACTGCCTCGAAATCATCGAGAGCTTGGGGGTGACCGTCGAGGCCGTGCGCGCTTCCGGCGGCGGCGGCCAAAGCCCCTTCTGGCGCCAGGTGCTCGCCGATGTGTTCGGCAAGCGCGTGGCCTCGCTCGAGACGCAGGAAGGCTCGGCCTATGGCGCGGCGCTGCTTGCCATGGTGGGCACGGGCGAGTTCGCTTCGGTGCCGGAGGCCTGCCGGGCGGTGATCCGCGAAGTCGACTCGCTCGTACCCCGCCCGCACGAGATGCACACTTACGCCCGCGGCTACGAGGTCTACAAAGCGCTGTATCCGTCGCTGCGGCCGCTCTACGGGCTGATCGGGAGCTTGGGATAGAATACTGCGACGTCAGTCTGCCGGTGCCGCTCGACCGGGCGTTCACCTACCGCCTGCCGGAAACGCTCCGTCACCGCGTGAAGGCGGGCAGCCGCCTGATCGTCCCTTTCGGAAAACGGAAACTGACGGGCGTCGTGCTCGCCTGCCATGACACTCCGCCGGAAGTCGAGGTTCGCGAAGCGCTCCGGCTGCTCGACGAGGAGCCGGTCTTCGACGAAGCGCTGCTGACGCTGGCCCGCTGGATCGCCGATTACTATGCCGCGCCGCTCGGCGAGGTCCTCCGCGCGATGGCTCCGCTGGCCGGCGAGCTGCACCGGAGCAAGATCGTCTCCCTGACCGACGCGGGCCGGGACGTGGCGCGCCAACTGTTGCTCGGGGCGCCGGACGGTGATCCGGCCGTCGAGATCCTGCGGATGCTCGAGGCGCGCCCGCTGACGGAGGCCTACTTGAAGGGAAAGGTCCCTGGGGCGGCGCGGGCGCTGCGCTCGCTCGCCAAAAAGGGGCTCGTGGAGCTCGAAGACGTCGAGGCCGAACGCGATCCACTGCGGGCCTCGGCGGCGCGCTTGCGCGTGGAGCTGGCGGGGCGGCCGGCGGAGGCCAAACTCAACAAGGCCGCGCGGGAGCTGGTGGCCTACCTGGAGCTCCATCCCGGCTCGCACAACCTGGCGGACCTGGAAAAGCAAGTGGCGGGCGCCGGACGGGCGGCGCGCGCGCTCGCTCGTAAAGGCATCGTCACGCTGCGCCTGGAAGGGCCGGCCGTCCGGGACGAGCCCCGCCGGCCGGCTCACGTCCTCAACCCGCACCAGCAGGCCGCGCTCGCCGAGATCGAGGCGGCCATCGCGGCTCGAACTTTCCAACCGTTTCTGCTGCACGGCGTCACGGGCTCGGGCAAGACGGAGGTTTACTTGCGGGCGATCGAACGCGCGCTCGCCTTCGGCCGGGGCGCCTTGTTGCTGGTTCCTGAGATCGCGCTCACGCCCGCGGTGGCCGGGGTCTTTTACCAGCGCTTCGGCGCCCGCGTGGCGATCCTGCATTCGGCCTTCGGCGAGCGCGAGCGGGCCGAGCAGTGGCGCAAGATTCGCTCGGGCGAAGCGGCCGTCGTAGTGGGAACGCGGTCGGCGGTCTTCGCGCCGGTGCGCGAGCTGGGGCTGATCGTCGTCGACGAAGAGCACGACACCAGCTACAAACAGGAGGAGACGCCGCGCTACCACGGCCGGGACGTCGCCGTGGTCCGCGCCCGCCAGGCTGGCGCCTGCGTGGTGCTCGGGTCGGCGACGCCCAGCCTGGAGAGCCGCTATAACGCCGAGCGCGGCCGCTACCGGCTGCTCGAGCTGCCCGAGCGGATCGAGCAACGGCCGCTGGCCGCCGTCGAGCTGATCGACATGCGCCAGGAGTTCCTCGAAACGCGCCGCCAGGCGACCTTTTCGCGGCGGCTGCTCGAGGCGATCCGCGAGCGGCTCGACAGCGGCGAGCAGACGATGCTGCTGCTCAACCGCCGCGGCTTTTCCGCCTTCGCCGCCTGCCGCAGTTGCGGCGAGCGGATCGAGTGCCGCAACTGCGCCGTCACGCTGACCTACCACCGGCGCGACCGCCGCATGCTCTGTCATTACTGCAACTACGCCGAGCGCGTCCCCAAACGCTGCCCCAGGTGCGATTCCGAGTACATCTACTTCCTGGGTCAGGGCTCCGAACGCGTCGAAGAAGAGCTGCGCCGGGAGTTTCCCGCCGCGCGCGTCGTCCGCATGGATCGCGATACGGTCACCAGCAAGCGCCACTATGAATCGATCCTCTACGGCTTCCGCGCCCAGGAGTACGACATCCTGGTGGGCACGCAGATGATCGCCAAGGGGCACGACATCCCCAACGTGACGCTCGTAGGTGTGGTCTCGGCCGACGTCGGGCTGGGCATGCCGGACTTCCGCGCCGCCGAGCGCACCTTCCAGCTCCTGACGCAGGCCGCCGGCCGGGCCGGGCGCGGCGAGCGGCCGGGGATCGTCCTGATTCAGACC
>JBBIMZ010000471.1:0-3559 GCA_037444135.1 Solibacteraceae bacterium | reverse complement strand
CTGCTGACCAAGCCGGAGCTGGAAGACCGCATCGCGGTGATGCTCGGCGGCCGCGGCGCCGAAGACATCGTCTACGACGGCGTGGTTTCCACCGGCGCCGCCGATGATTTGCAGCGGGCCTCGGAGCTGGCGCGCCAGATGGTGACTCAGTACGGCATGAGCGATCAACTCGGCCACGTGACTTACGGCGTTCCGATGAGCCAGCGGTTTCTGGCGGGGCCGTTCGCCGACGCGGCGCGCAACTTCAGCGAGCGCACTGCGCAGGCGATCGACGAAGAGGTGCGGCGGTTGATCGACAGGGCCTACTCGCGCGTCAAACAGATCCTGGCGCGGCGCCGCGGAGATCTGGAGCGGATCGTGGCCGAACTGGTCCGCAAGGAGACGCTGGACCGGGCGGAACTGGAGGCCCTGCTGGGGCAGCCGGTGGCGGCCGCCGTCGAAACGCCGTCGCCATGAGCGCCGGCGGCCCGCCGCTCAAGCGGCGCCTTCGGCGCCGTGGGTCGTGACGTAGTACTTGGCCAGCATCCAGGACTTCTCCCAAAGGGGCACGGGCTCCCGGCGCTGCACGTAGCGGAAGAACTGGCGGGCCACTTCGGCGAAGTGGGCTTCGTGGCCGGTGCGGTAGACCTCGGGCGCGACGACGCGGTATTCGCCGGGCCGGGGCTCGAGAGCGACGCCCGGCCAACGGCGCGCGAGCGCCTCGATCTTGCGCGCCAGCGCCTTCTCGACGCCGGGCGCTTCCGGCACGACGTACAGTTCGGGCCGGAAGCTCTCCTCTGAGCCCTGACGGACTTCGATGCGCGACCGGGCGCCGCGGTAGGAGGCAAAGTGCGTGTCGCCGGCGCCTGGCGGCGCTTCGAAATTCCAGAGCGCTTCGATCGTCACGTGCACGCCCCGGAGCGTGTACCGCAGGCGGTTGTTGCCGAAATAGAGGAGCCGGCCGCCGTCGACCCACGGGGCGAGCGAGGGAGCGAACTCGGTCTCGCCGGTGACGGCACGGTACTGGTCGAGCGACAGGACCGTGGGCCAGCTTTCGCCGGCCAGGATCTCGATCTCAGTCCGGTAGTCGATGGGGCGGCCGGGCGAAAGCGTCCAGTGCGCCAGATCGACCAGGTGCGTGCCGACGTCGGCGAGCGCTTCGCCCTGCTCGGAGATGTCGAAGAACCAGGCGGGACGGAGCAGCGGCGCGCCGGCGACAAGCTTGCGGATGTGATGCACGCTGGCCAGGCGTACGCCGGGTTCGGCGGCCACGCCCGGGACGATTTCGCCGAAAATGTCCGGATCGGCCACCAGTTCGCGCTGAAGGATCGAGGTGATCTCGTAGCGCTCCGTCATGATGTCATACGCGATGAGAGCGGCCGATTCCGCCTGATCGAGGAGGCGCCGGAGACGCTCCAGATCGGCGCGGCGGATGATCCACGGCTTGTCGGCCAGCACGTGGAAGCCGGCCTCGATCGAGCGGGCGAGGTAATCGATCTTGCGCCGGTTGCGTCCCGCGATCACCACAACGTCGCCCGCCCGGGCCTCGATCATTTCCTCGAGAAACCGCGGCGAGCAGTGCACGTCCAGCTCCCAGGCCGTGGGCCGCTCCGTGCGGGCGTTGAACTGTGCGATCCGGCTCAGGTGCGCCAGCAGCTCGGGACCGAGCGGGGCGTAGACGGCCGTGCGCGGGGAGACCTCCGGGTACATCTGTTTGTGAATCAGGCCTGCGTGAAAATGACCGGGGTCGAGCGTGACAAGGCGAATCGGGGCCATGGCGCCGCCCTCCATTGAATCATGAACCACGTCCCCCGGCGGACCGTCCCGGTACAATCGTTCGAGGTGGTCCCGGTGGCATGGATCCGTTCGAGTGCGTGGGCGTCGGCCGCGTTGGCATTGAGCCTTGCGGTCATGGGTTGCCGTAAGACCACCGGTTCCGGCGAAGCAGGCATGACGGCAATCGAGAAGCGGCTCGCCAAGTATGCGGTGGTGCGTCTGGAGGCGGATCTCAGCGGTCTGACCGAGAAGGAGCGCCGGATGATTCCGCTGCTCAAAGACGCGGCCCGGGTGATGGATGAGCTGTTCTGGCTTCAGGCTTACGGCGACAAGCTCACGCTGCTTGCGAAAGTGAAGGATCCCACCGCGCGGCGCTTCATCGAGATCAACTACGGCCCGTGGGACCGGCTCGATGGTAACGCCCCCTTCGTCGAAGGGTTCGGTCCCAAGCCGCTTGGGGCGAACTTCTACCCGCCGGACATGACGAAGGAAGAATTCGAGGCAGCCGTGAGGGCTGCGAGCGACGGCGGGCGCGCCCTCAAGAGCCCTTACACGCTGGTGCGGCGGGACGCACAGGGCAAGCTCTTCGCGCAGCCGTATCACGAAGCCTATTCGCTGTTGTTGAACGTGGCGGCCCGCAAATTGCGGGAAGCCGCCCAGCTCGCCGAAGACGCCGGGTTGCGGCGATATCTCGAGTTGCGCGCCGAAGCCCTTCTCAGCGGCAACTACCAGCCGAGCGACCTGGCCTGGATGGAGATGAAGACCAACACCGTCGACATCGTCATCGGGCCGATCGAAACGTACGAAGACCGGCTGTTCGGCTACAAGGCGGCCTACGAGGCCTACGTGCTCGTCAAGGACAAGGCGTGGAGCCGCCGTCTGGAGAAATACGCGGCGATGCTGCCGGCGTGGCAGCGGGAACTGCCCGTGCCGGACGCCTACAAGAGGGAGAGGCCGGGCGCCGAGTCCGACCTGAACGCCTACGACGCCCTCTACTACGCGGGGGACTGCAATGCCGGGAGCAAGACGATCGCCATCAATCTGCCGAACGACGAGCAGGTGCAGCTCAAGAAAGGGACGCGCCGGCTGCAACTGAAGAACGCGATGCAGGCCAAGTTCGAGCGGATCCTGGTTCCGCTCGCCGGCGTGTTGATCGGCGAGGATCAGCGGCGGCACATCAGCTTCGATGCGTTCTTTGCGAACACGATGTTTCACGAAGTGGCGCACGGACTCGGCGTCAAGCACACGCTCAGCGGCGGTCAGACCGTGCGCGAGGCTCTCAAGGACTCCTACTCGGCGATCGAAGAGGGCAAAGCCGACGTGTTGGGTCTGTATCTGATCGAACGGCTCGCCGCACGCGGTGAACTCGACGCCGACCGGTTGATGGACCACTACGTCACCTTCCTGGCGGGCATCTTTCGCTCGGTCCGCTTCGGAGCGGCGAGCGCGCACGGCGTGGCCAATCTGGTGGCCTTTCACCATCTGCGCGAGGCCGGCGCCTTCGTGCGGGACCCGGCTTCGGGCGGCTGGCGCGTGGACGCCGAAAAGATGAAGGGCGCGATCGGGGAGCTGGCGGGGAAGCTTCTGCGGCTCGAAGGCGACGGCGATTATGAGGCGGCCGCGCGGTTGCTCAAAGCGACCGGCGCCGCCGGCGCCGAGCTCGACGCCGCCCTCCGGCAGCCGGCCGCGGCCGCCGTTCCCGTCGACATCGTCTTCGAGCAGGACTGATCGCGAAGCGTTTACATCAGCTCGAAGACGACGAACCGCACCGGAAGCCGGGTGCGCAGCCCGGCCGAGGCGGCGG
>JBBIMZ010000470.1:3028-3573 GCA_037444135.1 Solibacteraceae bacterium | reverse complement strand
CCTCGCCTTCCGCCTGATTCACCGCTGGCCCGAAGAAGCGCTCGAAGTCCGGACGAAGGATCTGGTGCTTCAAGACTGGCACCATGTCGTTATCGACTACGACGGCTCGGGCAAAAGCGGCGGCCTGCGGCTGTTCATCGACGGCAAGCCGCAGCAGACCGTGGTCGTCCGCGACCGGCTGGCCGGCTCCATCCGCACAGAAAGCCCGCTCGAGATCGGCAGCCCGCGGGCCTCATTTCGGCCGTTCCAGGGGCGCCTCGATGACTTTCGCATCTACCGCCGGCGGCTCGGTCCCGACGAAATCGTGCAGCTCGCCCGGGACGAGCCCATCCGCGCCATGCTCGCCGGCCTGACGCCGCGGCCGAAGCGCCAGACCGACGCGGAAGCCTTCGACGAGCGCCTGCGCGATTATTTCCTGCGGTGGGAGGCGCCGGAGACGCTCCGCAGACTCTACCTCGAGATCAAGGAGCTCGAGGCTCGCAAAGAAGAACTCGACAAGCAGATCGTCACGACGATGGTCATGGCCGAACTGGAAAAGCCCCGCG
>JBBIMZ010000470.1:880-3018 GCA_037444135.1 Solibacteraceae bacterium | reverse complement strand
GCGGCGACTACCGCAACCGCGGCGAACAAGTCTCGCCGGGCGTTCCCGCGGCGCTGCCCCCGCTTCCGCCCGGCGCTCCGCTCAACCGGCTCGGGCTCGCGCAGTGGCTTGTCGATCCCTCGCATCCCTTGACGGCGCGCGTCGCCGTGAACCGCTTCTGGCAGATGTATTTCGGAACAGGCTTGGTGAAAACCGCCGAGGATTTCGGCTCTCAGGGCGAGGCGCCGAGCCATCCCGAACTGCTCGACTGGCTGGCGACGGAATTCATCGCCTCCGGCTGGAACGTCAAGGCCATCCAGCGGCTGATCGTGACGTCAGCCACTTACCGCCAGTCTTCCCGCGCCACGCCCGAGCTCATCGAACTGGATCCGGAGAACCGTCTGCTGGCCCGCGGACCCCGCTTCCGGCTGAAGGCGGAACTGATCCGGGACAACGCTCTCGCCATCGGGGGGCTGCTCGACGGCCGGATCGGCGGGCCGTCGGTGTTCCCCTATCAGCCCCCGGGCATCTGGGAGGACGTCGCCTATGGCGACGCGTTCACGGCGCAGACATACACGCTCAGCACCGGCGCCGACTTGTACCGGCGCAGCATGTATACCTTCTGGAAGCGGACGGCCCCGCCGCCCTCGCTGGCGACCTTCGACGCTCCGGACCGCGAGAAGTGCACCGCCCGCCGCGCGCGGACGAACACGCCGCTCCAGGCGCTCGTGTTGTTGAACGATCCGACCTACGTGGAAGCGGCTCGCGCGCTCGCCGCCCGGCTGATCCGGGAAGGCGGCCGCGACCCCGGGCGGCGCATCGACCTCGCCTTCCGCCTCGCCCTTGCCCGGCCGGCCTCCCCCGGGCAGCGCCAGGTCCTGCGCCGGCTCGCCGCACGGGAACTGGCGACCTACCGCCTTGATCCGGACGCCGCCGCCCGGCTCCTCGCCGTCGGCGAGTCCGCCTGTGACAAGACGCTCGACGCCGCGGAACTAGCCGCCTGGACCGGCGTCGCGAGCGTCATCCTCAATTTGGACGAGACGGTTACCAAACAGTAGGCGCGTTCGCGACGCAGCAGGCCGGGTTTGACTCCGCTTGTCTCGATTGCGTAACCTCAAGGAATGATGGGACAAGCCGGCCGGGCGACGCAGAATGGGCGCTGCGGTTCGGCGCGGAGACGGTCTTGGCGAATCTGATTCAGAGCGCACCTTCCCCCCGGTCGGCGCCGGTGCAAACTCTCGTCTCGGCCGGTCCGGCGCCCTCGACTTCCGCCGTCGCCTTCACGATCTTTCACACGCTCGGTTACCGGAGCTTGCTGGTTTTCCTCCTCGTGGCTTTCAGCCGCGTCAACGAGTTCATCCCGATCCCGTACGCCGTCAAGACGCCGATGCTCGTCTGCCTGGCCATGGGGTTCCTGACGACGGGCCTGTTTCGGGCGATGACCTCCCGCCCCGGGCTGCTTATGCTCGCGCTGACGTTCTGGATGTGCGTGTCGACGCCGTTCAGCATCTGGCGCGGAGGCAGCGTTCGCCTCCTGACGGAAACCTGGCTGATTTCGCTGCTGATCTTTTTCGGAATCTCCAGCGCGATTCACACCATCGAGCAGTGCCGCAAGGCGATGTACGCGATGGCGGGCGCATCGCTGCTGATTGTGCTGTTGAGCTTTCGCTTCGGCCGGGGCGTCCGGCTCTCGTTCGCCTGGGGCACTCTGGGCAATCCGAACGATTTCGCGGCGTTCCTGATGTTGGGAGCTCCTTTCTGCCTCTATGTTTTGCTGGATCAGCAGCGCTTGTCCGCGGTCAAAGCGGCGGCCGTCGCCGGCCTGGCCGGCATCCTTATCCTGTTCCTCCGCACCGGCTCTCGGGCCGGCTTCGTCACCATCCTCGGCATCAGCCTGGTCATGTTCTCGAAGCTGTCGCTGAACAACAAGATCAAGCTGGTCATCCTCGGCCTGCTGGTGGCGCCCTTGCTCGTGCCGTTCATTCCGTCATCGATCTGGCAACGGCTCACGACGTTCGGCGCCGCCGACGCCAAGGAGCGAGCCGAGGAACGCCAGGTTCGGGACGCGACGTCCTCGTACTGGGCACGCCGCCGGCTCCTCCTCGACGCCCTGGAGCTGACCGTGCGCAACCCGCTGCTGGGCGTCGGACCGGGACAGT
>JBBIMZ010000470.1:0-865 GCA_037444135.1 Solibacteraceae bacterium | reverse complement strand
GCCGGCGTGGCCCAAGCGCGGGGCGCCGTTCCCATGTGGCGCGAGACCCACAACACGTACCTGCAACTTTCCAGCGAGACGGGCGTGCCCGGCCTGACGCTCTACCTGCTACTGCTGGCTTATAGTTTCCGCACGATGACGGCCATCCGGCGCGAAGCGGCGCGGTATGCCGGTTTGGCTCGGCTGGCCCTCATGGCCGATTGCATCTACATGGTGACGGGGGTATTCGGATTCGTCGCGCTGTTTGGAAGCTACGGCTACGCCATGATGCTGCCGGCTTACACGGCGTTTGCCGAGGCGCTCTACCGCACATCCCGGCCTCTGGTGCGCGCGGCCGCGATGGCGGGCGTTTCCGCGACGTCGCCGGAGCCGACCGACGCTCCCCGTCTCCGGGCGCCCTCTTTGGCCCGGAGCTGACTATGTGCGGCATCGCCGGCTTCATCAAGTTCGATCCATCCGGCAGCGCCGCGCCGGTTCTAGAGCGCATGACGGAAACCATTCGTCACCGCGGCCCGGATGACGCCGGCTATTACGAGGACTCCTCCATCGCCCTCGGCCATCGCCGCCTCAGCATCATCGACCTGGCCGGCGGTCATCAGCCCATGGCCAACGAGGACGGCTCGCTCTGGATCGTCTACAACGGCGAGATCTTTAATCACGCCGATCTGCGCGGGGAGCTCGAAGGCGCCGGGCATCGCTTCCGCACGCGCTGCGACACGGAAACCATCCTCCACGCCTACGAGTCTTACGGGCCGGATTGCGTGAAGCGGTTCCGCGGCATGTTCGCCTTCGCCCTCTGGGACCGCAGCCGCCGCACCTTGTTCTGCGCCCGCGACCGCCTCGGAAAGAAGCCTTTTTATTACTT
>JBBIMZ010000469.1:0-3573 GCA_037444135.1 Solibacteraceae bacterium | reverse complement strand
GTAAAGCACGCCGAGGTTGTAGTGCGAAGCCGGCTCGTTGGGGACGAGCTTTACCATTTGTTCGAATTGCCGGATAGCGCGCTCGAACTCGCCCATGCGCTTGTACTGGACGCCGAGGTTGAACCAGGTGTGCGGCAGCGAAGGATCCTGCTTTTGGACCTTTTCGAGCTCGGCGATGCCTTCGGCCGTCTGGCCGGCGCCGAGCAGCGCCAGCGCGTAGTTCAGCCGGTCGCGCGCGGAATCCGGCGCCAGCTCGAGCGCCTTGCGCAACTCCTCGACGGCTTCCTTCTTTGTCGTCGGGTTCTCGAAGAAGGCTTTGCCGAGGTTGCGATGCCGGGCGAGCTGCTCGCGGCGCACTTGGCCTGAATCGGCGGCCGCCAGCAGCAGCAAGCCCAAGCCGCCTGTGACAAGCAAGGCCCACCAGCCGCGAGAAGGAGTCATGCCGGACTTCCTTTCATTCTACTCGCCGGAACCGGCGGAAGGCGGATCGGAGCGGCCGCCACTTACAATGGGGAAGTGATCGAAGCGAGCGAACGCGCGGGCCGCGAGGCTCGTCTGCTTGCCGTGTCCTGGGCGATGCCGCCGCTGCTATTGCCGCGAGCGATTCAGGTGCCGCGGACTCTGAGCGCGCTGTCCCAGATGGGTTGGCAAGTGGCCGTGGTGCATGCCGGGGACGGGCTCGTTCCGCCCGACACGCCGCGGGACTCCAGCCCGGCAGAGCCCGCGCGGAACTGCTATCGCCGCGTAGCGATCAGCCTGCCGCGCCCGGCGAGCTGGAGGCGGGTGTTTGCGCTTTTGGCGCGGAGCGGCGTGGACGAAGCGGCCTGGCGGCGGCTGGCCGCCCGGGAAACCCTCCGAATGCTCCATCGGGAGAGGTTCGACGCCCTGATCACGTTCGCGCAGCCTTGGAGCGACCATCTGGTGGGGCTGGAGGTGCGCCGGCGCCGGCCGATGCCCTGGGTGGCGCATTTCAGCGATCCGTGGGTGGACAGCCCGCTGATTCGCGACAAAGACGCCAAACGCCTCGCCGAGTGGCGGAGGCAGGAAGAGGAAGTGATCCGCGAGGCCAGCGCCGTCGTGTTCACGACGGAGTACACGCTGGACCTGGTCATGCGCAAGTATCCGGCCGCGTGGCGGCGGAAGGCGTTCGTCGTGCCCCACGGCTACGATCGCTCGGCGCTGGAATGTTTGCCCCAGCACGCGCCGAGGACCCGGATGCGCATGGTGATGACCGGCAATTTCTACACTGGGCGCACGCCGACGCCGTTGCTGGAGGCGCTGGCGCTGCTCAACCGGCGAGGAGAGCTCGGCCGCCGGCTCGAGGTGCTCATCGCCGGGGCGAACAACGAGCCCTACGAAGCGCTCGCCGCCCAGATGGGGCTTGCGGAAGTCGTCCGGTTCCGGCGGACGGTTCCGTACCGGGAAAGTCTCGAATTGCTGAACGGCGCCGACGTGCTGCTTCTCATCGACGCGCCGAGCGGGGAGGCGAGTGCGTTCCTGCCGAGCAAGCTCATCGATTACCTGATGTTCGCCAAGCCGATCCTGGGGATCACGCCGCTGCGGGGCGCCTCCGCGGAACTGTTGCGGAGGTTGGAATGTCCGGTGGCGGCGCCCGAGGACGTCGCGGGGATCGCCAGGGCGGTCGAGGAACTCCTCGAGCGCCGGCAGGCCGGCCGGCTCGCGGTCAGCGCCGGGTTCAAGGCGGTGGCCGAACAATACGAGATTCATTGCGTCACCGAGCGGCTGGACGTCATCCTGCGCCAGGCGGCCGTGGCGGGCTTGCGCGCCGGCTGAGGGCGCCCGCTGATGCGAATCGCCAACGTCGTCGGTGCGCGCCCGAACTTCATGAAAATGGCGCCGGTGATCGAGGAGATGCGCCGCCGGGGGATACCGCAGGAGCTGATCCACACCGGGCAGCACTACGACGCGAACGTCTCGGAGGTGTTCTTTCAAGAGCTGGGGCTTCCGGCGCCGGACGTGTATCTGGGCGTCGGCTCGGACCGGCAGTCGCGGCAGACGGCGCGGATCATGATGGCGCTCGAGGAGGTGTGGCTCGAGCGGCCTCCGGATCTGGTGGTGGTAGCCGGGGACGTGAATTCGACGATGGCGGCGGCGCTCGTGGCCGCGAAGTTGCAGATTCCCGTGGCGCACGTCGAGGCGGGCTTGCGCTCCTTCGACCGGTCGATGCCCGAAGAGATCAACCGGATCGTCACCGACCGGCTCTCGGAGATGCTGTTCACCACCGAAGAGAGCGCGAACGAGAATCTCCGGGCCGAAGGCACGCCGCCGGAGAAGGTGCACTTTGTGGGCAATTCGATGATCGATACGCTGGAGAAGCACCTGGCGGCGGCGGTCGGCCGGAGGCCGTGGGAGGCCTTCGGATTCGAGCCGGGCGGCTACGGTTTGGTGACGCTGCACCGGCCGTCGAACGTCGACGATCCGGCGGCGCTGGGGCGCCTTCTCGAGGTGCTGGGCGATCTGTCCTCGCGGCTACCGCTGCTGTTCCCCGTGCATCCGCGGACGCGGCAGCGGCTGGCCGGCATTCAGACGCCGCCGGCGCCGGAGTTGCGGTTTTGCGAGCCGCTCCCGTATCTGGCGTTCCTGGGGCTGATGGCCCGGGCGCGCTGCGTGCTCACCGATTCGGGCGGGATCCAGGAGGAAACGACGGCGTTGGGGGTGCCGTGCTTGACGCTGCGGCGGAACACGGAGCGTCCGGTCACGCTGACGCACGGTACGAACCGGCTGGTGGGTTCCGATCCCGATAGGATCCGCGAGGGCTTCGAGGCGGCGCTCGGCGACGGGCCGCGGCCGGTGAGCCGCCCGCCGCTCTGGGACGGCCAGCCGGCCGGCGGATTGTCGACGTGATCGAAGCCTGGGCGAGCTCAGCGGGGTAGGAGGCGCCAGCCGCCGGTGCGCGGGAAGCGGATGCAGAACTCCGGGTGCTTGACGAGCAGCCGGAAACCTTCGGTTTCCCGGACGAGCTCGAGAGCGGGCGCCTCGGCGGTGAAGCTCAAAAGCGCCGCCAGAGCGGCGGGCAGCGGGCTGCGGAGCGTGCACCGGATCAGCGGTGCGGGGACTTTGACGCCGAAAGCGGGCGAACGCCAGCCGAACTCTCCGCCCTCGGAGAGGTCGACGGCGTCTCCACCGGCCAGCGTGAGCACGGTCCGGGTTCCGATCCGAAACGACCGGGGCGCCACCTCGGCCGGCGGCCCGCCGGGATGCCAGAACTGCTCGATCAAGTGCGAGGCGCGATCGCCGGAAAGCGATTCGATTTCATCGAGAATCAGGAGCCAGCAAGGATCGTCGAGCAGCAGGATGCG
Source organism: Solibacteraceae bacterium (assembly GCA_037444135.1). Classification (GTDB taxonomy): domain Bacteria; phylum Acidobacteriota; class Terriglobia; order Bryobacterales; family Bryobacteraceae; genus CALKXJ01. The sequence goes on along the minus strand of JBBIMZ010000469.1, from coordinate 253 downwards.
GCGGCGGTGGCGGAAGCCGCGCCAGGAGCAGGCGGCGTCGACAAATGCGTGGCCCGCGGCCGGCGCGAACTCGATCAATTCGACGCGCGGCGGATTGCGCCAGCGGAAGGGGCCGGCCGGCTCGGCCTGGTCGAGCCCGTCGATGCGGTCGTGCTCCGCCGGATGCTCGCGCGCGCCGTTGAGCTTGCGCGCGACGGACTTGTAGAGCGTGTCGATGAGGAGCGTGGACTTGCCGCCGCCCGACACGCCGGTG
>JBBIMZ010000468.1:0-3576 GCA_037444135.1 Solibacteraceae bacterium | reverse complement strand
TCGCCGACATCCTCCAGCTCAACGACGTCCCCGTCGTCGATCTGATGGGCGGCGAGGAGGGGCACAACTTCGGCGGCGACAACATCCACGCGGCCGTCTACGGGGTGACCCGGACCGGCGCCGTCGTCGACGGGACGATTCGCGACCTTGAAGGGATCTTCGAGCTGCCGACGCAGATCTACTTTCGCAAGCCGCACCCGGCGGCCGTCAGCGGCGTCTCCGTCGTCGGCATCAACATTCCGATTCGCATCGGCGGCGCCGTTGTGATGCCGGGCGACGTCGTCCTCGGCGATCGCACCGGCGTGATCTTCATCCCGCCGCACCTGGTCGAGGAGATCGTCACGCAGGCCGAGACGGTCCGGATCAAAGACGAATGGACCAAGAACAAGTTTCTCACCGGCAAGTACAAGGCCAGCGAGCTGTACGGCGGCGGTCCTCTCGCGCCGGAACTCAAGAAAGAGTTCGAGGAGTACCTCAACAAAAAGCTCGAGGAGCGACGTCGCCGCCCATAGGCGCGGCGTGCGATCCGCCGCAGCTCTCGGAGTAGTCTGGAGATACGGAGAGATTGGTCATGTGCCGCTTAGGCGCTGCATTCCTGGCGCTAGCCGCCCCCTGGTCGCTCGCGGTCGTTCCGGCCGCCGGCCAGCCATCGCACCCGCTGCGCGCTCTGACGATCGAATTCGGCATCAAGGACCACCGGAGCACGGTCTGGGACGGCTCATTGAGCCTGTCGGCCGGCGAGGTCGTCGAGCTGCGCGGCCACCACTTCACCGAACAGGCGCGGATCGGTCCGGGACACAGTTGGACCGCCTCGACGACGGAATGGGAGGGCTACGGCGGGGGCATGCATCCCAACGAGCTGCCCGACTCGCTGGCGACGCGCGTGATGACGATCGGCGTCACGCTCTACTACCGCGCTCCGGAAGAGGCCGAAGTCAGCGTGAAGACCAAGCAGGGCGACTTCGCCTTCCGCCTCGCCGACGTGCCGGCTTCGGCGCCCCTGCACCTGCTTGGATCGCGCGTCGAGGTCTTCCGGGTTCCTCCGGTCGAAGCGCTCACCACCGAGCAGTTCGAGGACGACTACCCGGCGATCGCGGCCGGTCCGGACGGCGCGGTCACCGTGGCATGGGTGGCCTACCGCAACCAGGCCGACGAGATCTTTGTGCGGACGCTGCGCGCCGGCGCCTGGTCTTCGCCGGAGCGCGTCACCGAGCGCGCCGGCGATCTGTTTTCGGTGGCGGCGGCCTACGACGGCCGCGGCCGCCTCTGGGTGGTCTGGTCGGAACGCTCCGGCCAGAACTGGCACTTGAAAGCCCGCCGCCGGGAAGGCGGCGCCTGGAGCGGCGTCGAGACGCTGACCTCGGGGCCGGGCAACAACCTCTTCCATCGCCTCACCGCCGACCACCGGGGCAACCTGCACCTGGTCTGGCAGAGCGCGCGGCGGGGCCGCTGGGATATCTACTACCGGAGCCGGAACGGCGAGTCCTGGTCGGCCGAGATGAATCTCAGCGACCCGGCCAAGGAGCAACGCGCCAATGACTGGAGCCCGGACGTCGTCGCCGACCGCAAGGGGACGGTCTGGGTCGGCTGGGACACCTACGACGGCGGCAGCTACAACATCCGCCTGCGCGCGGTTCGCGATGGGGCGCCCGGGGAATTGATCCGGGTGACGGATTCGCCCCGGTTCCACGCCCATCCCAGCCTCGCCGTCGACGGTCTTGATCGCCTTTGGATCGCCTACGACGAGGCCGAAGAGAACTGGGGCAAAGACTCCGGCTTCCTGCTCACCGGAGGCGCCGGATTGTACTGGTCGCGACAGATCCGCTTTGCCATTTGGGACGGCGCCCGTTGGCTTCAGCCGCGGGACGATCTGGGCGCGGTGATCCGCCACACCGTCCGGCGCTACGTGCTGTGGCCGCGACTGGTGGCCGACTCCAGGGGCCGAATGTGGGTCTTCCTCCGCCCGCGCACCTCCTCGACCCGTCCGGAGACCGTGTGGGCCGCCGGGGGCAAGTGGGAAGTCATGGCCACGTACTACTCCGGAGACCGCTGGGCGCCGCCGGTCACCCTGCCCGAAAGCGTCGCCCGCAACGAAGGACCGCTGGCCGCCGCGGCCGCGCGCGACGGCGCCGTTTACGCGGCCTGGGTCACCGACCAGCGCCTTTGGGGCGGACCCGCCTTCGGCCATGCGCAATCAAATCTTCGCCGCCAATGTCGCCGAGCAGTTCGAGCGCGTGCCTCACGCCGGGCTGGCGCTCGGGCCGCGCGGGGCGGAGCCGCCGGCTCGCCTGCCGACCGAACCGCACGAGAGGCAGCAGGTGGCGTCCCTGCGCAACTACGCGATTTCCGCCCGCGGCAAGACCTACCGGATTTACCGCGGCGACTTGCACCGCCACACGGATATTTCGCTCGACGGCGCCGGCGACGGAAGCCTGTTTGCCGCCTACCGCTACATGATCGACGCCGCGGCGATGGACTTTTTCCTCGTCACCGACCACAACTCCGGCAACGACCAGGAGTACACCTGGTGGCGCATTGAAAAATCCGAAGATATGTTTCACGTGCCGGGTTACTTCGTCACGCTGTTCGGTTACGAACGCAGCCTCCCGTACCCGAACGGCCACCGCAACGTGATCTATGCGCGGCGCGGCTTCCGCACGCTGCCCATCGGCGAGGCGGAACGCAAGGCCGAAACCAATAGCGGAGCGATCCTTTACCCGCACCTGCGCTGCAACGGCGGCATCGCGACGTCTCACACCTCTCACACCGGGATGGGAACCGACTGGCGCGACAACGACCCCGAACTCGAGCCGATCGTCGAAATCTTCCAGGGCGCGCGCACGTCGGCCGAACACGAAGGGGCGCCGCTGGCGCCCTCGGAGAAGCGCACCGATCTGTGGGCGGGAGGTTACCGGCCGCGGGGATTCGTCTGGCGGGCCTGGGAGAAGGGTTATAAGCTGGGCGTGCAGGCCAGTTCCGACCATGTCTCCACGCACACCTCCTACGCCATGGTCCTGGCGGAAGCCTACACGCGCGAGGGGCTGGTGGAGGCGATGCGCCAACGCCACACCTACGCCGCTACGAGCAATATCCTGGTCGACTTCCGCCTGCGCGACGGGGACGCTGAGTACATTCATGGGGACGCCTACGCAAGCGCCAATGTGCCGGAAGTCTATGTGAACATCCTGGGCACGAACGAGATCCAGGAGGTGGCTCTGATCCGGGACAACCGCTACATCCACACGCGTCCCGGAGACGGTCCGAGCATGGAGTTCACCTTCCGCGAGGCGGCCCTCGAACCAGGCGAGCATTACTACTACGTGCGCGTCCAGCAGCGCGACCGCAACATGGCCCGGTCCAGCCCGATCTGGATCCGGTACCGGTGAGGCTGGAGCGGCGTTGAGAATCGCGATCTTCGGCGGTACGTTCGATCCGATCCATCAGGCGCACTTGACCGTCGCCCGCGAGGCGGCCCGCCAGTTCCGGCTCGACCGCGTGTTGTTCGTCCCGGCCGCCAATCCGCCGCACAAGTCCCAGTCGACGGAGGCGCCTTACGAGGATCGCTACCGAATGGTC
>JBBIMZ010000467.1:298-3578 GCA_037444135.1 Solibacteraceae bacterium | reverse complement strand
AGCGTCCGCAGCGCCAGCTGTTGGGCCTGAGCGCGGGGCCGCACCGCATCCACGCTCTCGGCGATCACCTTGCGCAGCTCGAAGGGCGCCTCCTCGAGAATCATCCTACCGGCCTCGATCTTGGACAGATCCAAAATGTCGTTGAGCAGCGCCAGCAGCGCGACGGCGCAGTTCTTGGCCGTGAGCAACTGTTCGCGCTGCTCGCTTTCGAGGCGCCCTTCGAGGACGATGTCGAGCATCCCCAGCACGCCGCTCATCGGTGTCCGCAGCTCATGCGACATGTTCGCCAGAAACTCGCTCTTGGCTTTGCTTGCCGCCAGCGCCTCCTTGGTGGCTTGCTCGAGCGCCGCCGTCCGCTCGCGGATTCGCTCTTCGAGCGACTCCTGATAGCGGCGCACCTCGGCCTCGGATTGCTCCAGCGCCTCGATCATCGCGTTGAACTGCCGGCCCAGGAATTCGATCTCGTCGCCGGTCGGGCTGACGTGGATGCGGCTCAACCGTCCTTCGGAGACGGCCTCGATGCCCCGCCGGAGATACTCGAGGGGACGTCCGAGCACCCGGTTGGTGAATCTGGCCACGGCTCCGGCAATCAGCAGCACCGCCAGGCACAGCAGGAACGTCTTGACCGGATGGAAGGCGCCCGCCCACGCATCGAAGGCGATGAACAGAAAGACCACATAGGCAAGCAGGAAGCCGGTGAAAACCGAATACTTGGCCGAAAGTGACCGGAGCCTCCGCCGTCCGGAGGCCCCCGCGCCGTGCTGGACGCGAAGCTCCACATCTACTTTCATCGGCCGCCGTCCCGCGCCCCCGTACGGTCCGGCCGCGCCGCCCGGTGCGCTAGACTTGTCGAAAGCAGCGATGGCCCCTGACCGGCTCGCCTCCCGCCTCTGCGGCATTTCCCTGCGGAGCCCGATTTTGGCCGCTTCGGGAACCTTCGCCTACGGCGTTGAGTTCGATTCGCTGGTCGACTGGCGCTTCGTTGGCGGATTCGTCGTCAAAGGGCTGTCCCGCGAGCCCATGCCCGGCAATCCACCTCCCCGGATCTTCGAAACCGAAGGCGGCATGATCAATTCCATCGGCCTCCAGAACATCGGCGTGCGGGCTTTCGTGCGCGACAAACTCCCCGGGATCCGGGCCCTCGGCGTGCCGGCCTTTGCCAACATTTTCGGTTACACGATCGACGATTACCTGGAGGTGCTGCGGGTTCTGGAAGACTCCGAGGGCCTAGCCGGCTACGAGTTGAACGTCTCCTGCCCCAACACCAAGGCCGGAGGAATCTATTTCTCAAGCGAGGCCGGCCTGCTCGCCGAACTCGTCGGCCAGGCGCGCCGTCTCGCCCGCCGGCCGCTGATCGTCAAACTCTCGCCGAACGTGGCCGCGATCGCGCCGCTGGCGCGCGCCGCGGAAAGCTCCGGGGCCGATGCCGTCTCGTTGATCAACACCCTCCGCGCCCTGGCCGTCGATGCCCGCACCCGTCGGCCGCGTCTGGGCGCCGGCTTCGGCGGCTTGTCCGGGCCCGCCATTAAGCCCGTGGCGCTCCGGTTCGTCTTTGAAGCGGCGCAATGCCTCCGCATCCCTGTGATCGGCATCGGCGGCATCGCGACGGGGGAGGACGCCGCCGAATTTCTCGTGGCCGGCGCCAGCGCCGTTCAAGTGGGGACGGCCTCGTTCTGGGATCCGGGCGCCGTCAGCCGGATCGCGCGCGAGCTCGACCGGTTCCTGGCCGCACAGCAGATTCCGCACGTCAGCGCGATCGTGGGAACTCTTGAAATGGAGCAGCACAGCGATGAAGAAAATCATTCAGACCGACAAGGCCCCGCCGGCGATCGGCCCCTACTCGCAGGCGACCGTTCACCGGGGCGTCGCCTATCTCAGCGGCCAGATCCCGATTGACCCGGCCACCGGCCAGCTCCTCGACGGCAACATCGAGCGCCAGACCGAACGCGTGCTTGAGAACCTGAAAGCCGTGCTTGAGGCGTGCGGCGCCGCGCTCGCCGACGTCTTGAAGGTCACCGTCTATTTGAAAGACATGGGCGATTTCAGCGCAATGAACGAAGTTTTGGCCCGCTACTTCCCCGGAACGCCGCCCGCCCGGGCCACCGTGGAGGCAGCCCGGCTGCCCCGCGACGTCCGCATCGAGATCGACGCCATCGCCGCCGTGCCCGAGTGAGGCGGCGGGCGCCGCTCAGGCCGGATGCCGGGAGGCGCCCGCTCGTCGCCGTACGAGCCAGATCCCTGCGGAGACGAGCGCCAGCGCCACCCATTGCGTCGCCGCCAAAGGACCCCCGAAGGGATTCGGGTGCTCATAGTGCCGGAAAAAGTCGATCAGGAAGCGCGCGGCCGGGTAGAGAATCAGGTACAGGCCGAGGACCGCGCCGTCGTGGTGCGGCCGCTGAAACCGCCGGTACAAGATCAGAAATATCACCGCTTCCGCCCCGGCTTCGTACAGTTGCGTGGGATGCAGCGGGACATGCAGAGGCACGCCGACCAGCCGGTGCGCCTCCGGGTTGGTGAACGTCACCGCCCACGGCCGGGAACATTCGACGCCCCAGCAGCAGCCGGCGGCAAAGCAGCCCAGCCGCCCGATGGCGTGACCCAAGGCCACGCCCGGCGCGAACGCATCTACGGTTCGAAGCGCCGGCAGGCTCCGGGCTCGCAGGTAGAGGAACCCCGTCAGCAGCGCCGCCGCCAGCCCCCCGTAGAACACCCCGCCCGCCTGGAGCGTCGCCAGCGAGAAGATCTCGCCCGGCCGGCGGCGGTAATAGTCGAAGTCGACCAAAAACATCGCCAGCTTGGCGCCCGCCAGACCCGCCAGCGCGACCCAGACGCCGAGGTTGGTCACCAGCTCAGGGTTGAGCCCGGACTGCCGCGCCAGACGCGCCGCCAGCCACAGGGCGACCAGAAACCCCGCGGCCACCAGGACGCCGTAGGTAGGCAGGAAGAATTCGCCGGCAGAGATCAGTTTGGGAAACATCGATGGTTATCGAGGCTGGGATCGCGGCTCCGGCCGCGCCCGGGTCAGGTCGAGCAGCAGCAGCAGCACTCCGGCCGTGACGGCGCTGTCGGCGATGTTAAAAGCCGGCCAATGCCAGCCGGCCAGATGGAAATCCAGAAAGTCCGTGACGGTGCCTTTGGCGAGACGGTCGTAGAGGTTGCCGGCGGCGCCGCCCAGAATCACGGCCAGCGCCGTGCGCGTGTGTTTCTGGCCGGCCGGCAACGCCGGAGGCAAGCGCCAAAAATAGAAGAAGACGACGAGCAGTACGGCCGAGGCGGCGAC
>JBBIMZ010000467.1:0-287 GCA_037444135.1 Solibacteraceae bacterium | reverse complement strand
GGCTGGAGGTCGCGTCTGCATCCGGCCAGCAAGCCGAAGATAATTCGCGGATTCTGCGTGTGGATCATCTGAAAAAAGCCCGGCATCACGACGAGGGTCTCCCAGGGCGCCACGCGAATCTCCACCGCCAGCTTGCTCAGGCGGTCGGCGAGCACGACCGCCGCGGTCCACACCAGCGCTCGCACCCGCGGCGACATCCCTCACTCTCGCACGTTGGCGGCGACAGCCTCGGCGCAGGCGGCGCAGACCGTGGGTAGGTCCGGATGCGCGCCGACGTCGTAAGTGTA
>JBBIMZ010000466.1:0-3582 GCA_037444135.1 Solibacteraceae bacterium | reverse complement strand
CCGTCACTTGGCGTGCGGCGAGGCGACCGGCGGATCGAAGAGGATCCGGTCGAGTTTGCGCTCGATGGCGACGACGGTGTATGGGTAGGTCAGCGCCTGCGTGACGAGCGCCCCCCGGGCCGGCGGCACAACGCGGTAGTGGACGACGGCGCTGCCCGGGTGGGCTGCATCCTCCACGACGCGCTCCACCTGGATGCGAAAACCACCGGTGGGCCGCTCGCCGGCGAACAGCGCCACCACGGTCACGCGGCTGAAATCCGGCGCGGGAGGCGGGCTTTCGGCGCCGATGGCGTCCAGCAGGTCCTTCCACTGCGCCACGCTGCGGACGACGCGGGCCTCCGGTGTGGTGAGCGGCCGCGCAGCCGCCACCGGGAGCTCCGCGAAGGCGATTTGTCGCTCCGCGAGCGCCACGAACGGGCCGCTCTCCACCAGCTCCACGGCGATCCCCTCGAGCTCGGCCGGAAACCGCGCCCGCTCGGCCGGGGTGAGCTTGCGCGAAACATACACGAGAATCGCGGCTTGTGACCGGTCCTTCCGGGAGGCGCCCACGCCTGTTCCGACGACGGCGGGCAGGCTGCGGAGCCGCTCGCCGTGGCGCTCGAGCACGCCGGAGGCTTTCTCGATGGCGGACTTGGGTGGGCCGGCCTGGGGCTGGGGAGGCGCCGTCATGGCCGGGGCGGTCCAGAAGATCCCAGCGGCCAGAACCGCCCAGAGGGGCATCGGGCCCTTAGCGGGAGCCGCCGGCCCCACAAGCGTCCGCGCATGCCGAGCACGCCGGGAGCGCGACGAACGGATCAGTCAGCACGCGCTTGACACGCAGGCCCCGAACTTGAGCGGGCAAGTCCGGCCTCACGCCCTGCGTCCGGTCGATATAGACCACCAGCACCGCCTCGGCCGGATATTCGTCAGAGGCGCCGACGCCGACGCCGATCACCGGACCGCGCATCAATTCGGGCGCATGCTCCTCGACCACGCTGCGAGCGAACTCGAGCACGCTCGCGGAGGGACCTCGCCGCCCGGAGGAGCCGCCCGTCGCCGACCCGGACAACAGACAGTTGGCGCCCGTCACGAAGGAAACAGGCTGGCCGAAGGCGCCGCCCACCTTCTGGAGCACTTCCGCCACCGGGTTGCCGATCGCCCGGCCGCTGGAGTCTCCGGCAAACAGCAGCCCGACCGCCTTGCACGAAACGTCGACCAACAGCGAACCGGAGTCGCCTGCGGCGATCATGGCGGGACTGGTGACGATTTGGTTCTTATAAGAAACGGTGAACTTCTTCCCCGAGCCGCACCCCTTCTGATACTGCACCGAGACGCTGGCGTTGATGGCTTCGATCGTGCCGCTCGTCAAGCCCGTGGTTCGCCCGCTCTTGGCCACGGCCGCCCCCACTGCCGGGCTCGCTGTGCCGGACACCTGGCCGACGTCTTCGATATAGCCGTTCGTGTTCATCGTGCCGGACTTCAGCAGGGCCGTAGCGGCGTCCACGTTGGTTCCGAGCTTGGGGTAGGTGGTGAGATTTCCAATGACGCGCGCGTTGCCGGCGCGGCAACCGGCGTCGATCAAACCCGGCTGGATAATCGACTCGCCCACCGCGGCCGCATCCGACCGGGCGAAGACGTGGTTGTTGCTCAGCACGAGCAACTGTCCGCCTTGCGCCTGAAGGAGCGATCCCGCCGTCCCGCCGCAGCAAAACGCGCGTGAGCTGTCCTTGGCGTTGCCCGCCGAGACGCCGTAGTTGTTGTTCGTCGTCTGATGGTTGGGACCGTTGTCGGCCCACGACAGAGCGCCCAGCAGGAGTGCGGCCAAGGGCGCCACTCCGAAATTCTTCAACGTCAGTTTGTGCACCTCCCTCCTCGGCTCGACTGTACCGCCAAGCATTGGGACTGTCAACTCCCGTACGGCCGGTCGAGTACTATTGCCGTGCTCTCCCCTCGAACCAGAGCGGATAACGACCCCAGTCCTTGACGGCGCGGATCATCGCCAGATAGTTTTCGGGCTTGACGGCCGAGTGGATGCAGTTGGAGGAGGCGACAATCAAGCCCCCGCCGCGACCGGCCTCTTGCAGGCACTCTTTGACCGCCTCGACCACGTCGCCTTCGCCGGCCTCCGAAAGCACATGCGAGCAGTCGATGTTGCCCACCAGACAGACCCGGTCCCCGTAAAGCCGCTTGACCTCGCCGATGTCCATGCCCGCCACCGGCTCGAGCGGGTTGATCGCATCGACGCCGGTGTCCACGATGCGGTCCAGGACCCGCCACAGGTTGCCGTCGGAGTGTTTGATGACGAGGGCGCCTGCGTCATGGATGGCGTCGACCATGCGCTTCAGGCGGGGCCGCACGAACTCTTCAAAGTGCGCCGGCGAGAAGAATGTGGTCTTGTTGCCGGCATAGTCGTCGGCCAGCACGATGATGTCGGCGCCGGCGCGGATGGCGTTCCTGGCGAGGCGCAGGTTCCCCTCCAGGACCTTGTCCATGAGTTCGTGGGCAAATGTCGGGTCGAGCACGAAATCCGCGAGCAGGTTCTCGAAGCCGCGCAGCGAGACCGAGTGCATGAAGGCGGCGCGCTGGAGAAAGACGATCGCCTTCCGGTGCTTGAAGCGGCGGGCGAGTTCGGGCAGTGCGCCCAGACGGTGCGGCAGGTCAGGGTCCGGCGGAGCCCAGCGCTTCAGATCGTCGCGCGAGGCGATAGGTCCGCGGATCGGGTGGTCCTGCACCTCGGTGCTCGGCCCGTAGAGGACCCCCCATTCGTCGACGTAAGTGCCGTCCTGGAAGACGTGAACCTTGCGGAACGTATGGCCCGCGCAAACGGCGTCCAACTCCATCCGCTCCTCGAACTCCATCTGGCAGGTCGCGCCGGGACAGGCCCGGCGGATCACTTCCGGATGGATCACGAATTCGAGGATCGGAACGCGGTCGGGTTCCCGCCGCCTCATCGCCGCCAGCACGCGCTCGTAGGAATTCACGGCTCGCTCCAGCGCCACTATAGCGCGAAAGCGCGCCCCGGTAACCTGGTGCGGCAGTTTCTCCGTATCATGGAGAAAACGATGAACCGCCGCAGAACCGTTGTTCTGGGAATCGCCCTGCTGGCCGCGGCCGCCATCGCCGTCACGCAGCAGCGCGGGCGGCGCGCCTTCGACGGAAGCAAACCCCCGATGGCCGCCAACGGCGCCGAACGGCGCATCCTCGACGTCCTCGACGAAGTCCGCCGCTCAGGCCGCACCTGGGCCAGCGTTCCCGACGCCGACGGCCGGCTTCTGCGCGTGCTGGCTGAAGCCGTGGGGGCCCGGCACATCGCCGAGATCGGCACTTCGACCGGTTACTCGGGCCTGTGGTTCTCGCTGGCGCTTCAGGCCATCGGCGGCCGGCTGACCACGTTCGAGATCGATCCCGGCCGCGCCGCCATGGCGCGCGAACACTTCAAGAAAGCCGGCGTCGAGCACATGGTCACGCTGATCGAAGGCGACGCGCATCAGAATCTGGCCAAACTTCAAGGTCCCATCGACCTGGCCTTCATCGATGCCGAAAAGAGCGGTTACGTCGACTATCTGGAAAAGCTCCTGCCGCTGGTGCGCCCCGGCGGACTCA
>JBBIMZ010000465.1:0-3585 GCA_037444135.1 Solibacteraceae bacterium | reverse complement strand
GCACGCAGCGCGGCAACAACAACGCCTACTGCCAGGACAACGAGATCAGCTGGTACCCGTGGGAGCTGACCGCCGAGCAGCGCGACTTCCTCGAATTCGTCAAGTACATGGTCCGGCTGCGCAGCCGGCAGGCCGTCCTGCAACGCCGGAAGTTTTTCCAGGGCCGCCCCATCCGCGGGTCCAACGTCAAGGATCTCTCCTGGTTTCTGCCGAGCGGCAAGGAGCTCGACGAAGCCGACTGGAACAACCCCGCGGTGAGTTGCCTCGGCGTCCGCATCGCCGGGGAGGGCCTGGATGAATACGACGAAAACGGCGCGCCGCTCGCGGGCGATACTTTGTTCTTGATGATGAACGCCCACCCGGAGCCGGTGGCCTTCCACCTGCCCGGGCACGCTCCCGGGGCGCGCTGGGAACGCCTGGTCGACACGGCCGAGACGACCTGGGGCCGCCGCGTCGTGCTCCGCGACCACACCTACAAGCTGCGGGGGCGATCGCTGGTTCTGCTCCGCCTGCGCGCGCCGCGGCAAGGATGACTTGGCAACCACGCCTTGGCGCTTGGCCGGCCGGCGATCGCGTCCGCTTCGCCGTGTGGGCGCCGGAGGCGCTGCGGGTCGAAGTGATCCGCGAGACGCCGGGAGGCGCCCCGCTGGCGGCGGCGCTCGACAAGGACGCCGGAGGCGTCTTCCAGGGTTCCGTGACGGGCATGGTTCCCGGGGACCTGTACCGGTACCGCATCGACGGCGCCGGTCCGTACCCGGATCCCGCATCCCGATTTCAGCCCCTCGGCGTCCACGGCCCCTCGCAGGTCGTCGATCCGCGCGCGTTCCGCTGGACCGATCAGGGTTGGAGGGGCATGGCGTTCGACCAGCTCGTATTTTACGAACTTCACGTCGGTACGTTCACCGGCCAGGGCACATTTGCCGCCGCCGCCCGGCGCCTGCCGTACCTGGCCGAGCTCGGAGTGACGGCCGTCGAGCTGATGCCCGTCGCCGATTTTCCCGGGAATCGGAACTGGGGCTACGACGGCGCCGCTTTGTTCGCTCCCGCTCGCTGCTACGGGTCTCCGGACGATCTTCGCGCACTCGTCAACGAGGCGCACCGCCACAACATCGCCGTGTACCTCGACGTCGTCTACAACCACTTCGGGCCTGACGGCGCCTACGCCCCCGTTTTCAGCAAGCACTACTTTTCAGCCCGGCATCGGAGCCCCTGGGGCGCCGGAATCAACCTCGACGGCGACCACAGCGCCCAAGTCAGGCGCTTCCTCATCGAGAACGCCCTGCACTGGATCCACGAGTATCACGTCGACGGACTGCGCCTCGACGCCACGCACGCCCTGGTCGACGACAGCCCGCGGCACTTTCTCGCCGAGCTGGCCGCCGCCGTGCGGGACGCCTCGGAGGGGTGCGGGCGGAAGGTGATGCTGGTGGCCGAGGACACGCGGAACCTCGCGGCCATGCTTCTGCCGGAGGCGGCCGGCGGCTGGGGGCTGGACGGCGTCTGGTCGGACGACTTTCATCACCAGATGCGTCGCTGCCTCGCCGGCGATGCGGACGGATATTTCTCCGACTTCCGGGGGACGCTCGAAGACATCGCAGCCACCGTCCGCCAGGGCTGGTTCTTCACCGGCCAGTACTCGCCCTATTTCGGCCGCCGGCGCGGCACGGACCCGGCGCCGATTTCTCCGTCCCGGTGCATCTTCTTCCTCCAAAATCACGATCAGGTTGGAAACCGCGCTTTCGGCGACCGCCTCCATCAGACGATCGACCTGGCGGCGTGGCGCGCCGCCAGCGTGCTCCTGCTACTGGCGCCGGAAACCCCGTTGCTGTTCATGGGGCAGGAGTGGGCGGCCTCGACGCCGTTTCTTTACTTCACCGATCATGAACCAAAGCTCGGGCGGCGCGTCCGGGAGGGCAGACGCCGGGAGCTGGCGCGCTTCCGGGCCTTTGCGGACCCGGCGGTGCGTCGGCAGATACCCGACCCTCAGGCACCGGAGACTTTCGAGGCCAGCCGCCTGGATTGGACCGAGATCGGGCGGCAGCCACACAGCTCTTCGCTCGCCCTCTACCGGCGGCTGCTCGCCCTCCGGGCGCGGGATCCGCTGTTTCGCTCCTCCGAGCGCGACTGCTTCGCCGTGCAGCCGGCCGCCGATTCGACCTTGCTCCTGAGGCGGGGCCGGGCGCCCGGCCGCTCGCTGCTGGCGGTCATCCGTCTGAAGGGCTCAGGCTCGTGTGACCTCCGCGGCGTTCCCGAGGCCGATCCCAGCCCCGGTCTGCGCTGGCGCTGCCTGCTGACGACGGAAGACGCCGAGTTCACCGCCGAGCCGCTCCCGCTGACCTTAGATCCGGCCGCTTTGGCGATCGAGTTTCCCCGGCCCGGCGCGGCTGTCTTTGAGAATCTCGCTGGATAGCGATACGATAGGCAGCCGGAGTCGATCATGATGCTCTCTCCGGCGCTCTTGCTGGCTGTCGTGCTGCCGGCGCCGGCCGCCCCGCTCGAACTCGTCAAAGACGGCCGGTCAACTTACAAGATCGTCCTGAGCCGCGAGGCTTCGGCTTCGGAACGGCACGCCGCGGCCGAGCTTCAGCGATTTCTCGAGCAGATCTCCGGCGCGCGCCTGCCCGTCGTGACTGAACAGGGCGGCTCCCGGCTGATTCTGGTGGGCAATTCGGGCGTGACCGAGCGGCTGAAGCTCAGCGTCGACCCCGCCGAGACGGGTCCGGAAGGGTTCCGGTTGAAGACTACCGGCCGCCATTTACTGATCGCGGGCGGGCGCCGCCGCGGCACGCTCTACGGTGTCTACACGCTGCTCGAGAAACTGGGGTGCCGCTGGTTCACGGCCGAAGTGAGCCGCATCCCGAACATGCCGACCGTGCGCATCGGCCCGCTCGACGAACTGGGAAAACCCGCGTTCGAGTACCGCGAGCCTTTCTTCACCGAAGCCTTCGACGCGGACTGGTCCGCGCGCAACAAGGTGAACGGCAACTCGATGCGACTGGACGAACGTAGAGGCGGCAAGATCACTTACTATCCGTTCGTCCACTCCTTTTACCAGTTGATCCCGCCGGACAAGTATTTCAAAGAGCACCCCGAGTACTTTTCTCTGATCGCAGGCAAGCGCCGCGTCGAGCGCGGCCAGCTTTGTCTGAGTAACCGGGAGGTGATCCGGCTGGGGACCGCGCAGCTGCTGCGCTGGATCGAGGAGCACCCGGAAGCCACCATCTACTCGGTCTCGCAGAACGACTGGGAGGGCTGGTGCGAGTGCGACAACTGCCGGCGCATCGAAGAGGAGGAAGGCGGGGCGCATTCCGGCCCCGTGCTGCGCTTCGTGAACGCCCTGGCAGCCGAAGTCGAAAAGCGCCACCCGGACAAGCTGATCGACACGCTCGCCTACTGGTACACCGAGCCGCCCCCGCTCAAGGTCCGGCCGCGGCCCAACGTGCGCATCCGCCTTTGTCCCATCGGGGCCTGCGAGGCCCACCCCTACGAGAGCTGCCCGTACAACGCCTATTTCATGAAGAACCTGCGGGCCTGGTCCAAGATCACGTCCCAACTTTATATCTGGCATTACAACACCAACTTTTC
>JBBIMZ010000464.1:0-3589 GCA_037444135.1 Solibacteraceae bacterium | reverse complement strand
CCTCGAGTTTCTCCAGGAATTGGCGGTCGATAAAAGGCTTCTGCGGCAACGACGTCTCCGCGAACGCGTCCTCTTCCCTTCAGTATACGGTGGGCCGTCTGCCGGGCGGGTTCGCCGCGCTCCGGCCGCTGTGGTAGTGTGGGTACACGCTCCGTCCCCGCCGTTCCGGGCTCCACGCGGCGCACTGGTAGGTTTCATTGGAGAAAGGAGACCGTTTCATGACCAAAGCGCCGCGCCGGCGATGTCTCGTCGCTTCCTCCCGGCCATGATGCCTGGGTGGTCGGCGACGAACCCGTCGTTGTCGTCGATTTTCAGGGAATGGTCGATTACGCCAAACAGCCGGGTTAGTCCGCCGTCAGCCCTCGATCACCGCCATGTTGGCCAGCAGGGCCTGGATGAACTTGCCTGACCCGATGTCGCCGGCGGGCACGGCGAGAAACGTCAGAACCGCGCTCTTGTCGGCCTCGGTCTTGCTGCGGGAGTCCATCACATCGAGCTCGACTTTGTCGCTCGAGGCGAAGGCCGTGGCCGCGGCGCCGAGTATATAGAGCCGGGTGAACTCCTCGACCTCTCCGTCCAGCTCTACGCGCACCTTGCGGAGCTGGGGGAGGTTGACGATCGAGAACGGGCCGAGGCCGGCCTCGCCCACGGCGTAGCGCAATTGGTCGAACGAATCGGTGAGCCCTTCGAGCACGGCGCGGCCCGTGGCCTTCTTGCCGCTCTCGAGCGCCATCCGCACCACACTTTCTTTGATCGAACGCACTTCGCTGTCGTTGGCCACAATCAGCTTCTGGAGTTCGAAGATGGACTTGTCCGTGCAACGGATGCGGCGCTCGGTGTATTCGTGCGTGGCGCTGAATTCGAACTGTCCGGTCATGCCGACGCCGCCGGCGCCGGACTGGCGCACCAGCGTCCCCGCATTGTCGGGGATCGTGAAGCCGTCTCCGCTCGAGAACTGCGGGAACTGATCGTCGGCCTTGAGTTCAGCGTCGATGGCGCCGATCAGCTCTTGAACAGCGGCGTTGACCACCGGAGCGGCGGCCGGCTGCTGCTGTGCGACGATGCCGCCGCCGGCCTTGAGCAACGCCGCCAGCACCGCGGCGAACTCGCCGTCGTCCCGATCGCCCACGTCCATAGTGAGGCGGAGCTTTTCCGAAGGCGCGCAGTCCAGGTGCCAGTAGATCAGACGGCCGATGTTGGTTTGCGCTCCCACGCGCGTGTCCGTGAATTCGCCGAACGCCGCGATCTGGCCCACGTGAGTTTCGGCCTGGGAAAAGGTCCGGATGAACAGGTCGGGGTTCGGCTCCGGGAAGATGAACGCGTTGTCGGCGAAACTCAAGACCTTGACCCAGTTCAGCACGACCCGGTATTCGCCGATCCGGCCGCTGAGCGGCCCAGTGTGAGCCGGCGCGATCTCCACCACGGCGTACAGGAGAGCGGCGGCTGTCAGTGCGGCGGAGACGGCGATCGCCCGCCGCCGGTTCGAGATCTCTTGCATAATCCACCCCTCGAGGACAGGCGGGAGCTCCCGGGAATTCCCCTGCCCCCTCGTCGCCCTCAGTCTACACCCGAGGGCCGCCGCGAGAGCCGTTTTTTTGGCTCGCATCCGGCGAGGCGCGTTTGCGCCGCTACGGGCGGCTTTGCTAGGATTGCCTTGGCCCGGACGCCGGAGCGCGCCGGCCCACGCTCGCATGCGGAAGGTCCCACTGATCGAGTCGCTACGGATCATCGGGCGCGGCACGAGCAACTGGATCGCTCACCGCCCCATTGTCGTCTCCTTCGAGGTGACCGACTCGTGCACCTGCTATTGCAAGCACTGCGACCACGGCGGTCCCCGGGATGACTCGCGCAACCTCAGGCCCGCCGACTACCGCCGCTACGTCCAGGTCCTGCGCCCCTGCGTCGTGCAGGTCTCGGGCGGCGAGCCGCTCCTGCGCGACGACCTGGTGGAGATCGTGCGCAACATTAAGTTCGACGGCGGCCTGCCCTACACGATTCTGGTCTCGAACTGGTCGGAGATGACCGAGCGGCGGTACCTGGAGCTGCGTGCCGCGGGCGTCGACCAGTTCTCGGTGAGCCTGGACTTCCCCGACAGCCGCCACGACGAGTTCCGGGGCTATCCGGGCCTGTTCGATCATCTGAGCGACCTGGTGCCCCGGCTCGCCGCGCTCGGCTACGACGACATCGTGCTGAACTCTTGCATCACCAGCGCCAATGTCGGCGAGATCAATCGCATGGCGGACATCGCCCGCCGGTGGGGCGTCAACATCTGCTACAGCGCCTACTCGCCCCGTCGGACCGGCTGCCGCGAGTACTTCTTGAACTCGCCCGAGGAGCTGGCCCTGCTGAACCGGGAGCTCGACCGGGTCGAGGCGCGCCGCGACGAGACCCACTGGATCGTCAATTCGACGTCGACGCTCAACGAGACCCGCCGGTACTTCGGAAACGGGGGCTCGCCCGGGTGCAGCGCCGGCCTGCGCTTTCTGGTGGTCACCGCCGACGGCTTCCTCCAGCCCTGCTCGATGCAGTTCCAGCGCTACCGGTTGACCGAGCAGGCCCGCATGGTCGAGGAGTTCACCCGGCACAACGCCTGCGACCAGTGCTACGTCTCGATCCGCTCGTACCTGGACAAGAGCTTTCCGCGGCTGTTGTGGGAAAATGTCGCCGGCTACTTTTCTTTCAAGCCGCGGCTGGAGCCGCCCCGGACGCCGGCGTAACCGCCCGCGGTCGCGGCTCATCCATAATAGGCAGAGGGAGGGATGATGCGTTGTTTCCTGCTTCTCCCCGCGTTTGCCTCCGCGGTAGCTCTCGCGGCGGACATCGAGCCCAACGACGGCCAGATCCAGGAGATCATCGCCAAGTTTGCCGCCAAAGAGGCCGAATTCGCCCGGGCCCGCGAGAACTATACCTACCGCCAGACGGTTCGCGTTCAGGAGCTCGATGAATCCAAACGCGTCCGCGGCAAGTATGAGATCGTCGCCGACATTATCTTCAGCCCCGAAGGCAAGCGGACCGAGCGCGTCGTCCATGCGCCGGTTTCCACCTTGCAGCGGATCCAGCTCACTCCCGAGGACGAGCAGGACCTGCGCAACGTGCAGCCCTTCGTGCTCACCACGCAGGACATTCCCAAGTACCACGTCCGCTACCTCGGCCGGCAGACGCTCGACGAGATCCCCTGCTACGTCTTCGCCGTCAAGCCCAAGGAGATGCTCAAGGGCGAGCGCTACTTTGCCGGCATCGTCTGGGTGGACGACCGCGACCTCCAGATCGTCAAGACCTACGGCCGCGGCGTCGGCCTCAAGCGCAAGAACTACGACAACCAGTTCCCCAAATTCGAGACCTACCGCCAGCAGATCGACGGCAAGTACTGGTTCCCCACCTACACCTACGCCGACGACGTGCTGATGTTCCAGACCGGGCCCCTGCCCATCAAGATGATGGTCAAGTTCGAAGACTACAAGGAGTTCAAGAGCGACGTGAAAATCTTGTACGGCGATGCCGTCGGGGGGGAACCGGAAAAGAAGGACGAACCCAAGCCCCGATAGCGGGGCCGGCGGAGCGCCGTTTTTCGCCGCTCAACCCTGAATTC
>JBBIMZ010000463.1:3288-3591 GCA_037444135.1 Solibacteraceae bacterium | reverse complement strand
CAGGGCTGGCGCTCGATCCGAGCGGAGCGCCGGTGCCGGAGGCCACGGTGATTCTGGAGAATCTGGCGACGGGCGCGCGCGCCGAGACCCGGACCAACGCCAGCGGCAACTACGTCTTTCCGAATCTGCCGCCGGGCCAGTACAAGCTCGCGGCCGAAGCGCGGGGCTTCAAGCGGATCGAGGTTGAGCCGTTCGCGGTGGCGGCATTTCGGAGCGTGCGCCAGGATCTGCGGTTCGAGATCGCGGCGGCGGCGGCCGAGGTGACGGTGAGCGCGGCGGCTTCGCCGGTCGTCGAGGTCGAGA
>JBBIMZ010000463.1:0-3240 GCA_037444135.1 Solibacteraceae bacterium | reverse complement strand
CCTCCAATCTCCGGAGCGTTTACAACAACGCGGGCGATTCGGGATTGATCGCCAACCTGATGCCGCTGGCGGTTCCGGGCGTGGTGCAGATGGGCAGCGGTGCCTACTGGATGGCGCCGGGTTCGGGGCCGAACGGGTTGCGGCTGAAGGTCGACGGCATCCACACGAATTTCGGCAATTTCGGCAGTCCCGATCCGGTCTCGCAGCCGTCGATGGAGTCGGTGGAGGAGTTCACGGCGAACCTGACGGCCAACCGGGCCGAGTTCAGCGGGCTGGGGGCGGTGACGACGGTGACCAAGTCGGGCTCGAACGAGTTGCACGGCTCGCTGTTCTGGTACGGGAAGAACGCGGCGCTGGACGCGCGGAATCCGTTTCTGCCGCAGCGCGGATTCCAGAACATTCACGACTACGGCGGGACGGCGGGCGGGCCGCTGGTGCGCGACAAGTTGTTCTTCTTCCTGACGGTGGAGCTGATCGACGGCGTGCGCGGCTACAGTTTCACGGCGAATGTGCCGACACTGGCGCAACGGGCGGGGCTGTTTGCCGGCGCGGTGCGCAATCCCTATGCGGGCGGCCAGCCGTTTGCCGGCAACCAGATTCCCGCGTCGCTGATCGCCCCGGAGGCCCGGCGCGCCCAGGACTTACTCTATCCGCTGCCGAACTTCGGCCCGGAGAGCCTGACGGCGGGCAACTACCGGGCGGCGTTCAACGGTCCGGAGTCCCACCGGCTGCTCGAGGGCCGCCTGGACCGCCACTTCGGGAGCCGGCAGGCGGCCTTCCTGCGCTACCAGCACAAGCGCGACGACTACGACATTCCCGGGGCGCGGAGCCCGCTGCCGCCGGTGACGGCCGGCACTTCGGAGAACCTCCGCAAGATGCACTTTGTCACGCTGGGTCACACGTGGACGCTGAGCCCGTCGATGTTCAACGAATTCCGCAGCGGGCTGGTGCAACTGGAGTCCTCCTCGTCGGCGAACGTCAAAGGGCAGGCGCTGCTCGAACAGATCGGGATCCGGGGGCTGCCGCCGCGGCCGGGCGCGCCGGGCGTGCCGCGTTTCAACGTGTCGGGACTGAGCACGTTCACGCAAATTCTGCTGAACCCGGTGGTCGACGGCCACTGGCAGGTCGCGGATCATCTGACGAAGGTTTCCGGACGCCACACAGTCAAGGGCGGCCTGGAGGCCATCCGGTGGTTCGTCAACCGGCACGTGACGTCGAACCCGGCCCTGTTCGGCGACTTTTCCTTCACCAACCGGTTCACCGGCCAGCCGTACGGCGATTTCCTCCTCGGGACGCCGACGACGGTGACGCGCCTGGATCCGTGGGCGGCGCAGTATTTCCGCTGGTGGGATCTGGGGGCCTATGTTCAGGACGACTTCAAGGTGAATGCGCGGCTCAGCCTGAGCTACGGCGTGCGCTACGAGTTCAACCAGCCGCCGACGGTGCGCGACGACAATTTCTTCAACTTCGACGCGGCGAGCGGGGCCATCGTGCTGCCGTCGGCGGAGGCGCGTCGGCTGGTGAGCCCGTTCTATCCGGCTTCGCTGCCGGTGACGACGGCCGACCGGTTCGGGCTGGGGCGCTCGTTGCGCCGGGCCGACCGGAACAACTGGGCGCCGCGCTTCGGCTTTTCCTACCGGCTGGACGAGGCCGGACGGACAGTGGTGCGCGGCGGCGCGGGCGCCTACTATGCGCCGTACTCGGTGGCGGCGCTGGCCAATCAGGTGGCCGGGCCGTTCGCCGTCTCGACGACGAGCACGAACGCGTTTCAGAACAACCAGCCGCTGTTCACGCTCGCTGCGCCGTTCGCCGTGCCGGGTTCGACCGGGACGCTGAACTCGAGCGGGCTGACGCCCGGGCTGCGGAACGCCTACGCCTGGCAGTACTCGCTGACGATCGAGCGGGAATTGAGGCGCAACCTCGGGCTGCGCCTCAGCTACATCGGCACGAAGGGGACGCAACTGGCCTGCATGAGGAACCTGAACCAGCCGCGGGCCTCCTCCGAGCCGTTTTCGCAGGCGCGGCGGCCGTTCCCGTTCTATAACAACGTCACCTACGCCGACAACGGGGCCAACAACAGTTATCACGGCCTCCAGGTGAGCGTGAACCGCCGCTTCGCGGCCGGTCTTCAGTTCAGCTCGACCTGGATTTGGGCGAAACAGCTCAGCGAGGTGGACGATACGAACAACGCCGATCTGAACACGGCGATCGAGGATGCCTACGACCGGGCGCGCGACAAGGCCAACGTCTACTCGGTGCCGCGCCACCAGTGGATGAATCAGGCCCTTTACGAGCTGCCGTTCGGCAGAGGCCGCCTGTGGGGAGGCTGGCAGGTGAACGTCCTGCTGAACCTGAGCACGGGCCACTGGCTGAATCCGCAGTTCTCGGGCGCCGATCCCTCGAACACGAACACGTTCGGCGGCCGGCCCGATGTGGTGGCGCCGCTGCGGTACCCGAGGACGCCAGCGGCGTGGTTCGACCGTAGCGTGTTCGCCGTGCCGGGCGGGGGGCGGTTCGGCAACGCCGGGCGCAACATCGTCGAGGGGCCGGGCTATGTGATCTTCAACGCGGGGGTGGCCAAGCGCTTTGCCGTGCGCGAGCGGCAGAGGATCGAGCTGGGGGCTTCGTTTGTGAACCTCCTGAATCACGTGAACCTGGGCCAGCCGAACATGACGGTGAACGTGGGCGCGGGCGGCACGATCACGAGCACGCACGTGTTCCTACCGGCCGGATCGGCGCGGCAGGGGCAGTTGAACCTGCGCTGGAGCTTCTAGTCCCGCCTACGGCGCCAGGATCCGCAGCACCTGTTCGTGCAGCGGGCTGCCGCAGGAGGCGAGCAGGCTGCCGCCGGCGAGCAGGTTCCGGCGTTCGCCGGCGAGCGTGGAGAGCTTGCCGCCGGCCTCTTCGACGCAGGGAACCAGCGCGGCGATATCCCACGGCGACATGACGGTGTCGACGGCGGCGTGGAGCTTGCCGCGGCACAGGAGCGCATACTGGACGCAGTCGCCGACGAAGCGGAACTTGCGGGCCGAGCGGATCAAGGCGGACATCCGGTAGGGCGTCTGGCCGGGCTGGGACTGGATGTCGGAGCTGTGCGGGCCGGTGGAAGAGACGATTGCTTCGGCCAGGGGCACGGGCGCGGCGGCGTGGACGCGCACGGGGGGCTCGGCGCCGGCGCGGAACAGGCAGCCGTGGCCGCGAGCGGCGTAGACGGTTTCGCCCATCGCCGGCAGGTGGATG
>JBBIMZ010000462.1:3371-3598 GCA_037444135.1 Solibacteraceae bacterium | reverse complement strand
CCCCCCGACCGGCAGCTTCTTCTCCGGCCGAGTACAGCGTGGTTCTGCGCTCGGAACCGGCAGGCGCCACGATCGTCACCGACGGCGGCGCTTCCTGCCGCACGCCGTGCAGCCTTTTGCTCCGGGAAGGCCGCCACGTGCTGAGCGCGAGCGCATCCGGCTATCGGATCGCCTCCAGGGTCATACAGGTTCCCGACGATCTCGAGGTCTCGATCGCACTCGAGCGC
>JBBIMZ010000462.1:0-3314 GCA_037444135.1 Solibacteraceae bacterium | reverse complement strand
CGGCCAGCGCCGGGCGGAGGTCACGCCGGCCAAGATCGAACTGCCCGTGGGCGCATACAAAATCACCCTGGTGCTCGAGGGGCGAACGCCCTCCGAAGAGACCGTCCAGATCCGCGACAGGGCCCTGGCGACGCTCCGCGTCGAGTGGTGACCCCGGTCCGGGCCCTCAGTACCGCAGGAGCCGCTCCGCTTCGCGCTCGACGTCGGCCGGTTGCGGGAGGATCTCCTCCTCAAGCAGCGGATGATAGGCGACATAGGTGTCGAGCGCGCCGACCCGGCCCACGGGCGCGTCCAGATAGTCAAACAGCTCGTCGGCGATCCGCGCGGCGATCTCGGCGCCGAAACCCCAACTCCGGTTGTCTTCGTGCACCAGGAGGACGCGCGCGGTCTTGGTGACCGAGTCCCGGATCGCGGGCCAGTCGTACGGCGACAAGCTCCGCAGGTCGATCACCTCGATGCTCCACTCCGGGCGGCGCTCCTCGAGGTTCTGCGCCGCCTGAAGCGACTTCTGCACCAGCGCCCCGTAGGTGATGATCGACAGGTGCCTGCCTTCCTTGACCCGGCGCGCCTTGCCGAACGGCACCATGTACTCCGGACCCGGGTACGGCGAACGGTTGTACGTCTCCCGGTAGAGCTT
Source organism: Solibacteraceae bacterium (assembly GCA_037444135.1). Taxonomy (GTDB): domain Bacteria; phylum Acidobacteriota; class Terriglobia; order Bryobacterales; family Bryobacteraceae; genus CALKXJ01. The sequence goes on along the minus strand of JBBIMZ010000462.1, from coordinate 2,677 downwards.
CTTGTGCTCGAGAAACAGAACCGGATCGTCGCACCGGATCGCCGTCCGCAGCAGCCCGCAGGCATCGAGCGCATTCGACGGCATGACGACGCGGATGCCGGGGATATGCGTGAAGATCGATTCGCCCGACTGGCTGTGATAGATCGCCCCGCCCGCCAGATAACCGCCGATGGCGGCGCGGATCACCACGGGGCAGGAGAAGCCGTTGTAGGACCGCCACCGGATGTTGGCCAGTTCATCGCGGATCTGCATCATCGCCGGCCAGATGTAGTCGAAAAACTGGATCTCGACCACGGGCTTCAGACCTCGCGCCGCCATCCCGATGGCGCGCCCGACGATCGCCGCCTCCGCAATCGGCGTGCTGAAGCAGCGCTGGCTGCCGAACTCGCGTTGCAGGCCCAGCGTCGCCTTGAAGACGCCCCCCTTGCCTTTCACCAGCGGCAGCTTCTCATCGAAGCAGCAGTCGGCCACGTCTTCGCCGAAGACGATCATCCGCGGGTTGCGCCGCATCTCATCGTGCAGCGTGCGGTTGATCGTGTCCACCATCGTGCGCGGCTCGTCGTCAAATTGCGGCTCGCTCTCGAACTCCTTCGAGGTCGGATCGACCTTGTCGGAGTAAACGTAGAGCGTGGCCGAGCCTTTCTCCGGCATCCGGCTCTTGAGCGCCCGCTCGGCGGCCCGCTGGATCTCCTGCTCGATCTCGGCGACGGTGCGCTCGAAGGTTTCCTGGTCCAGGATCCCTTCCGCCAGAAGCCATTCCGGAAACCGCTCGAAAGGGTCGCGCCGCCGCTCGGCGGCCCGCTCTTCCTCGGTCTTGTACCACGTCTCGTCATCGGACAGGGAATGCGAATAAGGGCGGATCACATGGGCGTGAACCAGCGCCGGACCGCGACCCCGCCGACAGTATTCGGCGGCCGTCCGCATCGCCTCCAGCGAAGCCAGAAAGTCGCAGCCGTCCACTTCCTGAACCAGCAGGCCCGGAAAGTGCTGTACCAGCCGCGAGATGCTCCCGCCGGCCGTCTGCTTGACCACGGGGACCGAGATCGCATAGCCGTTGTCTTCGATCAGAAAGATCACCGGCAGGCGTTCCAGGCAGCTGGCGTTGAGCGCCTCCCAGAATTCCCCCTCGCTGGTGTGCCCTTCGCCGCCGCACACCAGCGTCACTTCGTCGCGGCCCGGGTGCAGAATCCGGCTCGCCTGCGCGCAGCCGACCGCCTGCACGAACTGGGTGCCCGTGCAGGAAGAGACGGTGAAGATGTGCAGCTCCGGGGAGCTCCAGTGGCACGGCATCTGGCGCCCTCCGGACTGCGTATCTTCCGCTGAGCCGACCGCCTGGAGGAGCATCATCTCGGGCGTAATCCCCAGCCAAAGGCACAAGGCCCGGTCGCGGTAATACGGGAAGATCCAGTCGTAGCCCGGGCGCATCGCCATCCCCGCCGCCACCTGGATCGCTTCATGACCGGCTGCGCTCACCTGGAAGTAAATTCGCTGCTGGCGCTTCAGCAGGATTTCGCGGTCGTCCAGGCGCCGCGACATTTGGATGATCCGGAACGCGCGGATCAGTTCCGCGCGGTCGAGTCCGATGTGCACCAGTTCCGTGGAAAGCTGTCTGCCGGCGAAAGCAGCCATCGGCGTGGTCCTCCACGACCAAGTTTAGCCCAGTCCCCGTCATGGGAAAAGCGCACAAGTACCAGTCTACTATGCCTCTGCAAGACCGCCCGGCTTGGTGCACTTGGTGTACACTTGCCTGGGATCGCCGTGCAAGCGGCGGCCCGGGAGCTGCACCATGGCTGACCCACTCTCTCGCCGCCTGTTTCTGACCGGCGCCGCCGGCGGCGGGCTCGCCCGCAACCTCCAGGCCGCTGCGGGACTGAAGCCCTCCGATCTGCCGAATCTCACCATCAAGGAAGTCAAAGTCTACGTGACGCGCCACGGCGATCTGGCCGGCATCGTCACCGAGAGCGGGATCGAAGGCAACTATACGCTCGGCCGGCGCTACTGGCATCCGGACTGGGACGTCCGCGGCTGGCTGGAATATGCCAAGCAAGTGCTCGTCGGCAGGAGCGCGCTCGACCTGCCTCAGTTCACCTCCGCCTGGCGCCCGACGCGCCGCCGGCGCGGCCAGAGCCCCTACGCCTCGGCGATCGACAACTGCCTTTGGGACATCCTCGGCAAGGCTGCCGGCCTGCCCGTTTACCGGCTGCTCGGCGCCTATCGCGACCGCGTGCTCGCCTACGCCAGCTCGCAGCACCTCAACACGATCGAAGAATTCGTCGCATCGGTGCGCCAGGCCAGGGCGGAGGGCTTCAAGGCTTACAAGATCCATCCGCCGGAAGTCGGACCGGAGCGGGGCAGCGACTACAAGCTCGACATCGAGGTGGCCAAAGCGGTGCGCCGCGAAGCCGGCGACGACTTCATGCTGCTGATGGACCCCGTGGGCGTCTACTCGCGCCAGGAAGCCTTGGCCGTCGGCCGCGTGCTCGACGAGCTGGGCTTCATCGCCTACGAAGATCCCATCCCCACCAGCGACATCGACGGCTACGCCGAACTCTGCCGCGCGCTCGACGTGCCCATCCACGCCGGCGAGTTCATTTTCTCCATCTACGGCTACGCCGAGTACCTCCGCCGCGGCGCGGTCGACGTCGTGCGCTTCATCGTCGACAACGTCGGCGGCATC
>JBBIMZ010000461.1:0-3624 GCA_037444135.1 Solibacteraceae bacterium | reverse complement strand
CACTCGCCCTTCGCCGCTCCATGATCCACCGGCGTTTGCGAATTGCGCGTCCGAGCGAGGCCGCCAGGCGCCAGAATGCGATGAGCGAAGCCGGTTCACAGAGCAGACAGCCGGCCACCACCAGCACATCCCGGAGCGTGATGCGCAGCCAGTGCCTCCGGTACAGATCCCCGGTCATGTTGTTGACGCGCATGAGGAATCGGTTCTTGACCGAGTGCATGCGCAACGGCGGCGGCGCGCTTCGCCGCCGGTTCGGAACCACGCGCCGCACATGGTAGCCGACCGCTTCCGGAACGTATAGGCAGCGCCAGCCGAGCAGTTGCGCCCGCCAGGCGACGTCGGCGTCTTAGCGGTAGGAGAAGAAATCGGGATCGAAGAACCCGTCCGGGAGGGCCACTTCGCGAATCATCTCCCGCCGGTAGAGCGCCGCGGCGGCGCTCGCCCCGAACACGTATTCGATCCGGTTGTAACGGCCGTCATCGGGCTCATCCCAGCCGCGGTCAAAGTGGCGCAATTCGGGCGTGAAATAGATGCCGGTCGAATCGATGCGCGCCCCCGACGCGCCGTCACGCTTCGGCAGCCAGCGCAGCAGCTTGCCGCAGACGGTCCCGACGCTCAAATCGCCTTGCCCGGCTTCGACCAGCCGGCCGACGAAGCCGGACTCCAGGCGCACATCCGGATTGAGCGCCAGGATCCAGTCGCCCTGCGCCTCCGCGATCGCCTGGTTCTGCCCCGCGGCGAAGCCGGCATTCCGGCCGTTGTAGATGACGCGAGCCAGCGCCTCGTAGTCGGAGAGCAACTCGCGGGTGCCGTCGCTCGAGGCGTTGTCCACCAGGATCACCTCGAGCGGCCAGTAGTCCTGAGAGAAGAGCGCCTTCAGGCACTCGTCCAGGTACCGGGCGCTGTTGTAGGTGACAATCGTGACGCTGACGAGGGGATTTCGGCTCCTCCTTCGCTCCACCTTCCGAAGACCGGCGGCGGCGCCCGTTCAACTACAGCCGCCCGCAAAAACCCCGGCCTCCGGCTCGGGTTCGCCCGGCCGCGCTCAGCGGCGGCATATAATCAGGCCATGCTGCGCACGGTTGGGATCCTGCTTCTGCTCTTCACTCCGGCCGGCGCCCAACAGGCGCCGCTGCTGATCCTGCACAAAGGCGCCAGTTCGCTCGGCTTTTACGCACTGGACGGCACGCATGTGGCCTCCGTGCCCGTGGGTCTCCATCCCCACGAAATGATCCGCTCGGCCGACGGCCGCTTCCTCTACACGACCGACAACGGCACCATGAAGATCGAAGAGACGGGCGCCGGCGGCAACACGGTCTCGATCGTCGACGTGCCGGCCCGCCGGAAGGTCGGCGAGATCCCTCTCGGCGACTACCGCCGCCCGCATGGCATCGACCTCGATCCTCAAACAGGCCTGCTCTACGTGAGCTGCGAACTGCCCGACCAGTTGCTCGCCATCGATCCCAAGGCGCGGAAAGTTGTCCGGACGTACCAGACGCAGGGCAAGACCGCGCACATGGTCAAGCTCGGTCCCGGCGCCCGCTGGGCTTACGTCAGCCACAGCAATTCGGCCAACGTCGGCGCCGTCGAACTCGCCACCGGCCGTGTCCGGCTCATCCCCACCGGCGCCCGGCCCGAGGGCAGCGCCCTCTCGCCGGACGGCAAACTCCTCTACGTCGTCAACCGCGAAGGCGCCCGGATCACCATCATCGACACCGGCGCGCAACGCGCCGTCGGCGCCATAGCCACGGGAAAAGGCCCGGTGCGGGTTCAGGTCGCACCGGATGGAACGATCGTGTATGCGCTGATGCATGACAAGGCGGTCGGCATCGCCGACGCCAACAGCCGCCGCCAGCTCGCCAGCGTCGCTCTGGGAGGCAACCCGGTCTCGCTCGCCCTCTCGCCGGACGGAACGCTCGCCTACGCCGCCGCGCAGGATCTGGACACGATCTACGTGGTTTCGGTCCGCGAACGCAAGCTCGTCCGCCGGTTCCAGACGGCCCCGATAATGTTCCCGGACGCAATCCTGGCGCTCCAGTGATGTGCCGGGCGCTCCGCTGCGCGCCTCTTGTCCCCCCTCCTTAGAGCCCCTCCGAAGCGCTCCCGGCAGACCATGAGGCGAACCGCTCCTCGAGCGCCCGCGGCGCGCCGCTGAAAGCCAGCACTCCCCAATGGAACCGGAGGGGCCGGCCGGGCGCAAGCCGGAACGGCTCGCGAAAAGTCGGCGCGGCGCTCAGATAGCCGAACGGCTTCTTCATGACGAAGAACGGGCTCGGATGGCGCGGATTGCGGGGATGGTCGAAGAAGGCCACGCCCGCGCCGGCGGCGAAATAGGCGCACCAGCGGGCCGGCTCACCGTTGGCCCGCTCGATGGCGGCGGCGCCGTTCGAGTTGAGGACTTCGCCGCCGTTCATCTCCGGCACGAATCGGATGCCGAGGCCGTTGTAGACGTGCTCGCCCGCAGCGAGCGTCACCGGGCCGGCCGCCGCCTCGAGCTCGGTGGTCCAATCGAGCCAGACTCCTTCCGCCGATGGCGGCGCCACGCGCAGGACGCGACGTTCAACCAGCAACGTCTCGCCCGCGGCGATCCAGCGATTGCGGGCGATGATCTCGGCCCGAGGCCCGCCCCGCAGGCGCTCGAAGCGCTCATGGACGATCCGGCCGTGGGGCGCCGGGTTGACCTCGCCCCAGAAATCGACTCCGTTCACCTCCGACCAGGCGACCATGAGGCCGCGATGGTGGATGTGATCTTCCGGCCCGTCGAGCGTCACCACGCGGCCCGATGGCAGGCACAGCGGATGCACGTAAGTTTTCGGCCGGGAGGCGCTGTAGCGGTACTCAAGCAGCACCGTGGCGCCGGAAGAGACCGTGACCTTTTCGCCGGCCGCGTCGGCCACCTCCAAACCCGCGCCCGCCAACGGAGCGCCGGCGGCGGCGAGCAGGCTTCGGCGCGTGAGCCCCCTCATCGCAGGTGAATCGTCTCCGTGCCGGCGTCGAAACAGGCCAGCTTGCCTTCGAAGTAAGCCACCATCGCCATGATCAGCGCCACTTGCACGCGATAGCCGAGCTCGAGGTCGCGGTTGGGCGTCTTGCGGCTCCGCACGCAGTCCAGGAAATTGCGCATGTGTTCCCGGTCGATTCCCGGCCGGCTGAGGCTCCGGCGGTCTTTGGCCGAACCCAACCGATCAGCCCGACGCCGCGCCGCCGCGGTGGCCCTTGCCCTCCCGCAGGAAAGCCGGCCAGGGCCGCACCCCCGGCCGAAACGCTCCGGACAAAGCCGCGTCTGGTCGGCATGGCCTGCCGCCGTGGTACCACCGGCGAACGTCTTTCAGAAACTCAGTCGCAAGCCGAAGCGGAACTGGCGCTCCGAGGGCGATGCCAGTTGCGGCAGCGTGCTGGTGATCGACGAGAAGTTGTTCAGCGCCCGGATCGTGCCGTCCGGGTTCAGCGACATCGAGTTGACGCTCGCGCCGGGGTTGGAGAACTTGGGCGTGTTGGTGGCATTGAAGGCCTCCGCCCGGAACTCCAGCTTCAGGCTCTCGGTGAGCGAGAAGGTGCGGAACAGGCTCAGATCCAGATTCCACATGCCGGGCCCGCGCATCGTGTTGCGCCCCGTCGTGCCGA
>JBBIMZ010000460.1:675-3640 GCA_037444135.1 Solibacteraceae bacterium | reverse complement strand
TCCGCGCGCTTGCGCCCGAGATCGAGCAGTTTCTTGCCTCGGTTTGGGGCGCCGGAAACTTCGCCTTCGAGCGCGTGGGCGAGCCTCGCGAGCGCCTGCGCGTCCGGGCGGTGGCCACGCGCCTGGCGCACGGCCGTCCGGTCTGAGTCCGTCGCGGCCGCGCCAGCTTCTATAATGCGGCTATGGCTGCACTGCCCGAGGCCGGGCTGCCCGAACTCGTTGAGCTGCGGAGGCTCCGCGTCGAGCATTTCCAGCCGCTGCTCGAAGAAGAAACCGCCCGCTGGCGCGAGCTGTTCGATTGGGATTTCCGCCCATCGGCCGATCTGGTGAGGCGTTTCGTGCGCATGAAGGCGCTCCACGGCTGGGGGCTCCTCGAAGGCGGCCAGCTGATCGGCTACTCCTACTACGTCTGCGAAGAGGCCAAAGGCCTAATCGGCGACCTGTACGTTCTGCGGCACCGTCAGGCGGTCGAGCTGGAGAACCTGCTGCTCGAAGCGGTGCTCGATTCGTTGTTCGCCACACCGCCGATCCGGCGGGTCGAAGCGCAACTGATGATGTTGCCATCGCCTTTCGAACGTCCCGTTCCGCGCGGCGGCTGGCTGCACAGGTACGCCCGGAACTTCATGGTCGCGGACCTGGAGGCGGCCGGTTCGCTGCCGCCGGGCCCTGCTGCCGCGAAGATCCGCATCGAGCGTTTCACCGAGCGTTTCCAGGAGCCCGCCGCCGAACTTATCGCCGCCGCCTACCGGGGACATATCGACAGCGAAATCAACGACCAGTACCGTTCCCTCAGCGGGGCGCGGCGCTTTCTGTCCAACATCGTCCACTATCCCGGCTGCGGGAGCTTCTTCCCCCCGGCTTCGCTCGTGGCCATCGACGCCGCCGACGGCCGGCTCGTCGGGTTGTCGTTGAGCAGCCTGGTGGCGGCGCAGGTGGGCCACATCACGCAGATCTGCACCGCGCCGGAGGTCCGGGGGCGGGGCGTCGGCTATGAGTTGTTGCGGAGCTCGATGGCGATTCTGGCGCGCGAGCGCTGCCGCAAGGTCAGTCTGACGGTGACGGCCTCGAATCGGGAGGCCGTCCGGCTCTACGAGCGGACCGGCTTCCGGACGCTGCGGACTTTCGCCGCTTATGTCTGGACCAGGAGCTGAACCGGCGGCGCGGCGGGAACAAGCATGAAAGCTGCCTACTACGAAGGAGACGAGACGATTCGCGTGGACGCGTGCCGGCCTGTGCCGCCCGGCCGCGGCCAAGTGCAGATCCAAGTCTCCCACTGCGGGATCTGCGGGACCGACCTGCACATCTTTCACGGCAAGATGGATCACCGCGTGCGCCGGCCGCAGGTGATCGGGCACGAGATGTCCGGAGTGATCGCGGCCGTGGGCCCGGAGGTGGAAGGATTCCGTCCGGGCGACCGCGTCACCGTAATGCCGCTCGACCCTTGCGGCGCCTGTCCGGCCTGCCGCGCCGGCCACGCGCACATCTGCCAGCGGCTGAAGTTCATCGGCATCGATGTGCCGGGGGCGCTTCAGGCGCTATGGACCGTTCCGGCCCACACGCTGCACCGGCTGCCCGATTCGCTTTCCTTCGAACTGGGAGCGCTCGTGGAGCCGCTGGCCGTCGCCTGCCACGACGTACGGCTCGGCGAGGTCCGCCCGGGCGAGTTCGTCGTGGTGCAGGGCGGGGGGCCGATCGGCGTGCTGGTGGCGCTGGTGGCGAAGAACGAAGGGGCCCGCGTCCTGCTCACCGAGGTCAATCCCTATCGCCTCCGGCTGGCGGGCGACCTCGGCCTGCGCACCGCCGATCCGCGTTCGGTGGATCTGGTAACGCTGGTCGACGAGGAAACCGGGGGCGCCGGAGCGGACGTCGTTTTCGAGGTCTCCGGTTCTCCGGCCGGCGCGGAGCTGATGACGAAGCTGCCCCGGACGCGCGGCCGCATCGTCGTGGTGGCGATTTTTTCCGAGCCGCCCAAAGTGGATCTGTTCCGCTTCTTCTGGCGCGAGCTGCGCCTCGTGGGGGCACGCGTCTACGAACACGAGGACTTCGACCGCGCCATCGCCCTGGCCGCCTCGGGCGCGCTGCCGCTCGAGCGCCTCATCACCGATGTTCGCCCGCTCGAGGAGCTCGAGCGGAGCATGCGCCAGATGGAGGCCGGCGGCGAGGTGATGAAGATCCTCATCCGGTGTGCCGAGCACTGACCCGGAAAAGCCGAGCGAGTGCGTCAAAGAGACGAGGAAATACGACGTGAGTGTACTGGATCTGTTCCGACTGGATGGCAAAGTGGCTTTGGTGACCGGCTGCCGGCGCGGCATCGGCAAGGCGATGGCGCTGGCGCTGGCCGAAGCCGGCGCCGACATCGCCGGTGTCAGCCAGAACATGGAGGCTTCCGGCAGCGAGATCGAACGCGAGGTGCTCGCCCGGGGGCGCAAGTTCCGCGGCTACGCCTGCGATTTCGGCGACCGGACGGCGCTCTACGCGTTCATCGAGAGCGTCAAGCGCGACTTCCCGGTCATCGATATCCTGGTCAATAACGCCGGCACGATCCTGCGCAAGCCGGCCGCCGAGCACCCGGACGAGTACTGGGACCGGATTATCGAAGTCAACCTGAACGCCCAGTTCATTCTCAGCCGCGAGATCGGCAAGGAGATGGTCCGGCGCGGAGCGGGCAAGATCATCTTCACGGCGTCGATGCTCAGTTTCCAAGGCGGCATCACCGTCCCCAGCTACGCGGCGGCCAAGGGCGGCATTGCGCAACTGACTAAAGCGCTCGCCAACGAATGGGCCGCGCACGGCGTGCAGGTCAACGCCATCGCGCCGGGGTATATCGCCACGGACAACACGGCCGCCCTGCGCGCGGATCCGGTGCGCAATCCCGCCATTCTGGCCCGCATCCCGGCCGGCCGCTGGGGCGACCCGGAGGATTTCCGGGGCGCCGTCGTCTTCCTCGCCTCCGCCGCCTCGGACT
>JBBIMZ010000460.1:0-663 GCA_037444135.1 Solibacteraceae bacterium | reverse complement strand
GTCGATTCTCGTAGTGGACGGCGGCTGGCTGGCTCGCTGAGCGGGCGCGGCCGCGGCCGACGGCGTACCATGATCTGGCGATACCGGAGTCCTACACCGTATCGAGACGTTCGACGCCGAAGAGGTCCACGACACGGCCGTCATCGAGCTCACCGTCGACCGCTGCGACGAGGCGTTGCAGGCCTTGCGCGATGCCAGCTTCGACACCGTCGCCGAGGACGCCATTCTGATCCAGCTCAAGGATGAGCCCGGGGCGCTGGCGCGCGTCGCCCGGCGCTTCAAGAACGCCAACATCGATTTGCGCAGCGTGCGCATCGTCCGCCGCCTGAAGGACTCGGCGATCGTCGCCGTCGCCACCGCCCGCACCGAAGAGGGCCGAGCGCTCGTCAAGGAGTCCCTGGTCGGCGGCGAGAAGGCGGCCGGAGAGGCCGAGTGAAGGTCATGATAAACTAAGCGATAGCCGCCCGCGCAGCCCCGGTTCATGAGACTTGCGAGATTTTTTGGTCCGAGCGGCGTACTCGCGCTCCTGATCTCGGAAATCTTCCTGCTGCTCAGCGCCTACGTGCTGGCTTTCGTCCTCGTCGTGCGAGTGGATCCGCTGGTGTTTCTGCTTTACAACCGCGGCTTCCTCCGCATCGGCATTGTCATGGCCGCGCTGCTGCT
>JBBIMZ010000459.1:3330-3643 GCA_037444135.1 Solibacteraceae bacterium | reverse complement strand
CGCAGGCGGCCGTCGGTCTGGTGGGCGACGGCGGCGCTCGCCGGCGCCGCCGCGGCCGCCGCGGGGCTGACCCTGTGGCGGCATTCCGCGCGTTCGTTCCGGGAACCGTCCGCTGATTCGGTTGCCGTGAATCCCGCCGACGGGCAGCCGTACGTCTGGGCGCCGCCGGGTCGATTCCAAATGGGCTGCTCCCCGGGAGACGGCGACTGCGCCAACGATGAGAGCCCGCGCCATGCCGTCGCCATCGGGTCAGGGTTCTGGATCGGCCGGACGGAGGTGACGCGCGGGGCATACCGCAACTTCGCCGGCGACT
>JBBIMZ010000459.1:0-3320 GCA_037444135.1 Solibacteraceae bacterium | reverse complement strand
GGATGCCGCCGGCGCCGGCCTTCCCGCAGGAAGACGACCATCCGGTCATCAACGTCACTTGGGACGACGCGCGCGCCTATTGTCTATGGGCGGGCGGCCGCCTGCCGACCGAAGCGGAGTGGGAATATGCGGCGCGAGCCGGAAGCGAGCAGACCCGAAACGGGCCGCTTGAGGAGATCGCCTGGTATGCGGACAATTCCGGGCGGGCCCGGCTGGACGGCACGCGCCTGTTCTTGACGGACCAGAAGAATTATTGGAAAAAGCTGGCAGAGAACGGCAGCCGGACGCACCCGGTTGGCGGAAAGAGGCCGAATGCGTGGGGTCTGTACGACACGTTGGGGAACGTCTGGGAGTGGTGCGCCGACTGGTACGCCGCCGACTACTATCAGAGCAGCCCCGAACGAGACCCCCAGGGTCCGGAAAGGGGGGAGTACCGGCTGCTGCGCGGCGGCGCCTGGGTGAGCTGGCCGCGAGACGTGCGCGTTTCGATGCGCTATCACTGGCTGCGGCCGGTCGGGCGGGACGACGGCGTCGGCTTCCGTTGCGTGCTCAAGGCGATCGCGCGCTAGAGCCGGTACGTGGCCAGTGAAGTATCGGTCTCCCACACGGTGACTTCCTTGACGCGGGTGGGGACATCGGCGGCGCCGGCCCGAAGCGCCTCGTGGATCTGCTCGTAGAAGTACCGGGCCATGTTTTCGGCGGTGGGGTTGAGCGTGTCGAACGGCGGCAGCTCGTTGATGAAGCGATGATCGAGCTGCTCGATGGTGCGGCGCAGCAGCCGCTTGATGTCGACGAAGTCCACGAGCAGGCCGATCGAATTCAGCCGTTCGCCCTCGATCGTCACGCGCACGCGGTAGTTGTGGCCATGCACGTTCTCGCACTTGCCCTGGTAGCCGCGCAAGGCGTGAGCCGCGGCGAATGTCTGCTCGACAGAGACTTCAAACATCGAAAAACCTTTCTACGTCGGCCAGTTCGGTGGTGAAGCGGTACGGGGGCAGACTCTCCAGGAAAACGCGGCCGTAGCGCTGGCGGAGAATCCGGTGATCCAGCAGCACCAGAACGCCGCGGTCCGAGCGGCTGCGAATGAGCCGGCCGAATCCCTGTTTGAGGAACAGCGCCGCCTGCGGGATCTGATAGTCGTAAAAGGCGTTGCCCCCCTCTTCGTTCACCGCGCGGATCCGAGCCGCCACCACCGGATCGCTCGGCACGGCGAACGGTAACTTGTCTATGATAACGCAGCTCAACTGCTCGCCCGGCACGTCGACGCCTTGCCAGAACGAGGAGGTGGCGAACAGCACCGCGTGGGGCGTGCGGCGGAACTCCTCGAGCAGGGCGTGGCGGGGTCCCGTTCCCTGGAGTAGGGTCGGGTAGTCGACCTCGAACGAAACGCGGTCGTAGACGGCCTGCATCTGCTGGTAGCTGGTAAACAGGACGAAGGCGCGGCCCCGGCTGGCTTGGAGCACGCGGACGATCTCGGCGGCGGCGGCTTCCGCAAAGGCGCCGTTGCGGGGATCCGGCAGGTGAGGCGGCACGTAGAGGAGCGCCTGCTCGGAGTAGTCGAAGGCGCCGGAGACGATCAGCGTCCGGGCGTGGCGCAGGCCCAGCCGGCTTTGGATGTAGTCGAAGTTTCCCGAAACGGCCAGCGTGGCGGAAGTGAGAATGACGGTGTCCACCTTCTCGAACAGCTTTTCTTCGAGGATGCCCGAGACGTCGATCGGGGTGGCCTGCAAGAAGCAGCCGCGGCCGCGGCGTTCGATCCAGTACACGTAGGCGCGGTCGTCGGACTCGAGCAGGAACGTCAGCCTCTGCGCCAGATCGAGCGCGCGGTGATACAGCGGCAGGACTTCCTCGGGGGCGTTCTTGAGGAGCTGGAGGTGGGCGGCCAGCAGTTCCAGGCCGGCCAGCAGTTCCCGGTAGTCGCGTTCGTAACGTTCCAGGAATTCGGCGCGCCGGTCGACGCTCTGGCGGCCTTCGGTCTCGCCGAAGCGGCCGAAGAAGCGCTCGGCGCACTCCTCGAGGCGGGCCAGGACGCGGTCGAGTTCCTGCGAGCCGAACTGCTTGCGCCGCGCCAGAGCGGCGACGTCCCGGCAAAGCTCCTGAACCTGGTGGTTGCTGATCGAGATGCCGAAATACTGTCCCGCCACGTCCTCGATCTCATGAGCTTCGTCGAAGATCACCGCGGCGTAGTCGGGGATGATGCCGCCGAAGTCTTCGTCCTTGACGGCCAGGTCGGCGAAGAACAGGTGATGGTTGACGATGATGATGTCGCTTTCGCGCGCCCGCTGCTGCATCTGCGTAATGAAGCAGCGCTCGAACTGGGGGCATTTCTGCCCGCCGCAGCGTTCGCGCCGCGCGTCGAGTTTGGCCCAGGCGGTGCTCGAGTCGGGCAGGCGCCGGATCTCGGCGCGGTCGCCCGTTTCCGTCGTCTTTTCCCACTCGCGGATGATCTGGAAGTCCGCCACTTCCTCCAGGCCGGCGAGGATGGGTTCTTTTTCGGCGTCGTAAATCTTCTGCCGGCAGGCGTAGTTGGAACGGCCCTTCATGTAGCAGGCGCGGAGAGGCCGCCCGAAGTGGCGCTCGAGGAAAGGGACGTCCTTGTAAAAGACTTGCTCTTGCAGGTTCTTGGTTCCGGTGGAGACGACGACGCGCTTGCCCGAGAGGATGGCGGGAATCAGGTAGGCGAGCGTCTTGCCGGTGCCGGTGCCCGCTTCGACGATGAGGTGACGCTTCTCGGCGAGTGCCGCTTCGACGGCCTCGGCCATCTCGAGCTGGCCGCGCCGGAACTCGTAGCCGGCCTGCCATTGGGCAAGAATCCCTCGGGGGCCGAAGAACTGCCTGGCCGCCGGCGCCTGCGTCTGCTGGCCCATCTACAGCTTCAGTATAGGAGCAACTCCGTCGGTCCTGGCGCTGCGGTATTTGTTCGCAGGTCAAGTGAACTTGCTCAGACATGCTTTTCTGGGCAAAGTGCAGGGCTGTTCGAGTTGGGGCAGCCCGGCCAATGCGGGCGCCTTCTCGACGCTGGCGGGCATCGCCCCGACTTTCATTCTCGGGTAAATAAGTAGCCGCTGCTGCTCAGCCTTCGACCAGTTCGAGAAAGTGCACCCGGCCCAGCATGTCCCCGGCGACCACGCGCACGCCGTCCGGGGCGACGGCGCAGCACCTTATCGCGTGCTCGGCAGTGAAGCAGGCCAGCTCCCGGCCGGATTCCAGGTCCCAGACCCCGACCGTCTGATCGCCAGAGCCCGAGACGGCGCGGCGGCCGTCGGGCGTCACCGCCACGGCGTCGACCCGGCCGCCGTGCCCCACCAACGTCCGGATCA
>JBBIMZ010000458.1:0-3649 GCA_037444135.1 Solibacteraceae bacterium | reverse complement strand
CGAGCAGGCGCCGGCGTGGTCACTTCGCGCGCCGACGTCCACTGGATCGTCACGGAATTCGGCGCCGTTAACCTCCACGGCAAGACGCTGCGCCAGCGCGCCGAAGCACTGGTGAGCATCGCGCACCCGGCCTTCAGCTCCGAACTCGAGCGGGCCATCCCGTGGTAGGCGGAATCAGCGACCGCACCGCAATGAACACGCTGACGACCGGGCAAGGCGACTCCCGAATGAGCGAGGAGGCATTAGCGCGCAGGCGGCCGAAGACGCCCGCCGCTGATCCGCGGCCGATTACCAGCACGTCGGCTGCGGCCTGCGCCGCCAGCGAGCAGACCATCTTGGGCGCATCGCCGCTTTCGATGAAGATTTCCGGTGAGGCCGGCACTTTCTCAAGAAGCTTTTTGATCTCGGCCATCGCCTCGGCGGCCAAATGCTCGCGCCAGTCGGGATCGAAGTATTCTCCGGTGCGCCCTTCGATCGACAGCGTGACATGGCACAACAGGAGGCGGGCTTTCACCGCCTCGGCGAACGCCGCCGCCCAGCTCAGGGTCTTCTCGCTCTGCGGCCCCAGATCGACGGCGGTCAACACCGTCCGGAACTCGATCTTTCCGACTTCCGGGGCCTCCTCCAGATGGACGCCCGTCCACACGGGGCAGTCCAGGTCGTGCAGGAGCTTGGCCGTTACCGAACCGAGAATGAACCGGCGGAACGGACCGTAGCCGTGCGTCGGCACGACCACGAGATCGGCCCTCTCGCCATGGGCGTACTGGACAATCCTTCGCGCCGGATCGCCTTCCAGCAGCACGCGCTGCGCCTGGAGCCGGGGCAGCTCTTCCCGGGCAAACGACTCCAGTTCCGCCTTCACTTGGGCGGTCCGGGCTTCGAAAAGCTCCGTCAACACGCTTCCGCCGACTTCCATGGAGCTGAACTCGTAATGCGGCGGAGGCAATACGTGCAGCAGGATCACTTCGGCGCCGAAGCGTTCGGCCAAGGCTTCGGCGTAGCGGACGGCTCCGATCGAGCGTTGGGAAAAGTCAACCGGGACGACGATGCGTTTCAGGGCGAACATGGCAGCCTCCCCTTCCTATCATCGCAGCAAGCCGGAGTCCGGATCCGGGCTATACTTGTGTTCCAAACTTTCCCAGCGAGGCAATGAGCGATGCACAGACGAACATTTCTCAGCGGGTCGGCGGCAGCCGCAGCGGCTCTACCGGCGGCCGACGCGCAACCAGGGCGCGGGCGCCGGGATCAGGCTCTCGCCGCCGCCCCACTCCCGCCCGGAGTAACGCCGACGGCTTACGCCAACCGGCGGTCGGACTATAGTCCCTTCACCACGCCCGATTACTATACCTACGCGGACGACCTCGTGATCGAACGCGAGCAGCCCGGGCGGCCGCACCAAGGCAAAGTGCTGGCGGCCATCCAGGCGCATTCCGACGATATCCCTCTCTATGCAGGGGGAACCGTCGCCAAACTCATCGGCGAGGGTTACACCGGCTATCTGATCCGTATTTCAAACGACGAGGCGGCCGGCAAGACGCTCGGCTATGGCGTCGTGCAAAACGAGATCGACAACCAGGAGGTGGCCAAGGCGCTCGGTTGCAAGAAAGCCTATTCCTTCTACTATCGCAATCACCGCATGGACGACTGTGCCGAAGTCGAAATCCGCGCCCGGTTGATCTTTCTCTTCCGCCTGCTTCAGGTGGACACGATCATCACCATGGACCCGTACAATCACTACGAGGAGAATCCCGACCACTTAGTGGCGGCCCGCGCCGCCGAGGCCGCCTGCTGGATGGCCGGGGGCGCCAAGGATTACCCGGAACACTTCCGCGCAGGGCTCAAGCCGGCGTCCGTGCGGGAGAAGTATTATCATGCCCGCTCGCCCCAGGGCCACAACCTGGTGAACCGCGTCGTCGACATCACGTCTCATATCGACGCCAAGGTGAGGTCGAACGTCGCCAACAAAGGGAAGGGGCCGGCCGGGGCGCATGGCTCGCGCCTGCGCCAAGAACTGGCGCGCCAGGGCAAGAAACTTCCGCTGCTCGGCGACGACGCTTCCGCCGACTTCAACTATGTCAAGCACTTCTTGATGGACGACTTCCGGCTTTTGGGCGAGCGCTTCGGTCTGGGTTACGCGGAAGCGTTCCGCTATATCGGCCCGCCGCCGAATTACACCGAAAATATCCGCCGTTACGCTGAGCGGCACGCGGTGGCGCTATAAGGGAGGCTCCAGGCGTGCGCAGCAAGGTGTTCGAGAAACTGGGCGTGCTGCCCCTTCAGCGGGCCGACGCCGGCGAGGTCGCCGTCGTGCGGGACCAGTCGGGCCAGCCTCATCGCGGCCGGGTCTTCGCGGCCGTGCATGCTCACCTGGACGATGTTCCTTATTACGCCGCCGGGCTGTGCGCCAAGCTGATCAACGAAGGCTACACCGGCTACATCATCCGTACCAGCAACGATGAAAAGCGGGGCGGAGGCACGGCCGCGCAAAACATCTTGCGCAACGAGCAGGAGCATTTCAAGATGGCCGCCGCAATCGGTTTCAAGGAAGTTTTCAACTTCTATTACCAGAACCACGAGATGGACGCGATCTCGACGCTCGATATCCGGGGCCGGTTGATCCTGCTGTTCCGCCTGCTGAGAGTCGATACGGTGATCTCGTTCAATCCGTGGGGACACGGCGAGGAGAATCCCGACCACTGGGTGACGGGACGCGCGGTCGAAGAGGCCTGCTGGATGTGCGGCGTCGAGACCGATTTTCACGAGCATCTCGAGGCCGGCCTCCAGCCGCAGGCCGTTGTCGAGAAATATTACTTTTACGCCCGGCCCGGCCAGCCCTACAACCGCGTCGTCGACATCAGCTCGCACATCGAAAAGAAGATCGACGCCATCGCCGAGTGCCGCGCCCAGGGCGGCGGCAATCTCGGCTCGCAGCTTCGCGCGCGCCTCGCCAGGGAGGGCAAGCGCCTGCCGCTGCTCGGCGAGGACGACCGCACCGCCGACCGGGAGTTCATCCGCCAGTTTCTGCTGGACGACGACCGCGACTACGGCCGTCCTTACAATCTCGCTTTCGCGGAGCGTTTCTACTATATCGATCAGCGGCCGGCCCGGCGCTCGAAAGTGGACGAGTACGTCGACAAGCACGCCGTGCCGCTCTGAGCCAGTCAACCGCTCGACGGTCGGCGCCCGGCCGGAGATGGTCCCGCCGCCGGCGGGGTCTGGTCGCAATCGCCTGTGCAAACCACTTCCGAGACCGGGACAAACGGGCCGAGGCGCTGATCAGCCAGCGAAGGCCGGCGGATGCTGAAACG
The DNA here is from genome assembly GCA_037444135.1 of Solibacteraceae bacterium. Taxonomy (GTDB): domain Bacteria; phylum Acidobacteriota; class Terriglobia; order Bryobacterales; family Bryobacteraceae; genus CALKXJ01. The sequence continues at coordinate 341 of JBBIMZ010000458.1, read as the reverse complement.
TTCGATCACGGCGCCGCCAGGACCCTTGGTTCGCTCGATTCGCTGCTGCTCCCGCAGATAAGCTTCGCCGGCGGATCCGGCGGGGCGGCCGGGCGGGGCCACACCGTAGATGCTGACGAGCGTCGTCTCCGAGCCGTCCGCGCTGCGCTGGACTTCACTGATCCTCTGGACGGCGAAGCGGAGCTGGCCCGAAGAGGCGATGTCATACCGGATTGTCCTGGTCATCTCGCGCGTTTGGCTGCGGACGATCTCGGTCACTTCCTGAGCCACGACTTGGAAGCCCGCTCCGGGACGCGCCTGCTCGAACGTCTCTTGCCGGTCGACGCGGTCTGGTCTTCGCG
>JBBIMZ010000457.1:2129-3676 GCA_037444135.1 Solibacteraceae bacterium | reverse complement strand
AGCGTCAGCCGCGCCGTCGCCAACAAGTACGCCCACACCCCCCAGGGCGTCTTCGAGTTGCGCTATTTCTTCTCCGAGGCGGTGCAGGGGGCGTCGGGCGCCGAAACTCCGCTGCTGCTTCTCAAGCGCCGGGTCAAGAAGATGATCGAGGAAGAAGATCCGCGCCATCCGCTCACCGACGAGCAGATCACACAGCGCCTTCGGGCCGAAGGGATTCAGGTCACCCGCCGCACGGTGGCCAAATATCGCGAGGATATGAAGATTCCCTCGACACACCAGCGCCGCCGGCGGGATTAGATCCGGCCTCGCGTTCCGCGCGGCGGCTTCGACGGAGGGTACGATGAAAGTCACGTTCACAGGAAATCTCGACGAGTTAGTCCCGGCACAGAGGAAGAAACTGGATCGTAAGCTGGCCAAGCTGGGCAAGCTGGTCGACGGTAAAGAAGAGAAGGAGGCTCACGTCATCGTTCTTTCGGAGCGCCAGAACCACCGCGCCGAGATTACCATCAACTTCCACAACCACGCGCTGGTGGGAATCGGGGCGGCGCCGGATCCGCTGACGGCGCTCACCTCGGCGATCGACAAGCTGGAAAAACAGATCCAGAAGCTGCGGACCAAGTGGCGCGACACCAAGCGCGCGCCCGAAAAGTCGCTGCGGTCCGTCAGCGCGGCTGAATCCGAGACCGCCTCCGAAAAGGAAGAGTTCGAGCTCGTCACCGAGCGGAAGGTTTACCGCGCCAACCACCGCGCCGACCAGAAGCCGCTGACGCTCGAGGAGGCGCTCCTGGAGATGGAGGACGGCCGCGATTACCTCGTCTACCGGGACGCCGACACGGACCGGCTCTCGGTCCTGCTGCGCCGGCGCGACGGCAACTTCGACCTCGTCGAGGCCTGAACGAGGGCTTGTCTCGATAGCGATTGGCCAAGCAAGCAAGTTCCTGGGCCACCCGCCGGCGCCAGCCGGAACTGGTGGTCATCACCGGCCTGAGCGGCTCCGGCAAAGGCACCGTGCTTCGGTGCCTCGAGGACCTCGGCTACTACGCCGTCGACAATCTCCCGGTCGACCTGATCCCTACGTTCGCGGAACTGACACGCGATTCCCCGAACATCACCCGGGCCGCCCTGGTCGTCGACATCCGCTCGGGAGACGATTTCGAGCGCTTTCCGGAAATCTACTCGAGCCTCAAGCGCAAGCTCCGCACGACGCTTCTGTTCCTCGAGGCCGACGAGGAAGCCCTGCTGCGCCGGTTCAGCGAGACGCGCCGCCCGCACCCGCTCGGCAAAGGCCGCTCGGTCATTCGCAGCATCCGCAAGGAGCGGCAGCAGCTCGAGCCCATCCGCCGGCTCGCCGACCACATCATCAACACCTCCAAGTTCAACGTCCACGACTTGCGCGAATTCGTCCAGCAGACCTTCCAGGGCCCCGGCGAGAAGGCGAAGCTGATGATCTACGTCACCAGCTTCGGCTACCGCCACGGCATTCCGCCCGACAGCGACCTGGTCTTCGACGTCCGCTTCCTGCCGAATCCCAACTACAAGCCCCAGTT
>JBBIMZ010000457.1:0-2087 GCA_037444135.1 Solibacteraceae bacterium | reverse complement strand
CGCTTCCCCCAGACCGTCGAGTTCGTCAACCGCATCTCGGATCTGCTGATCTATCTGCTGCCCCACTATATCGAGGAAGGCAAGACCTACCTGACGATCTCGTTCGGTTGCACCGGCGGCCACCACCGCTCCGTCGCCATCGCCGATGAAATCCGCCGGCGCCTGGCCCGCGCCGGCTATCACGTCAAGGTCACCCACCGCGATCTGGCCAAACCGGTCTGAGGCCGGCGCGGTGTATTACCATGACAGAACTACAGCTATGCCGACCGGCGCCGAACTGTTCGTCGAATCGCTCGAGAAGCTCCAGGTGGATCATCTGTTCACGCTCGTCGGAGATCACCTCAATGAGGTGCTTTCCGCCGCCTGGAAGCGCGGCCTCCGCATCGTCGACATGCGCCACGAGTCGGGCGTCACGCACGCCGCCGATGCCTTCGCCCGCGTCCACCGCCGCCCCGCCGTCTCGCTGGTGACGGGCGGTCCGGGCCACACCAACTCGCTCACCGGAATCGCCACGGCGTCGCTCGTGGGCAGCCCGCTCGTCGCCGTCAGCGGCGCCGCGCCCATCTCGATGGCGGGCCGCCAGGTCTTTCAGGTGATCGACCAGGTCGCCATGGCCGCCCCGGTCGTCAAGTTCGCCGCCCAAGCCACGCAGGCTGCGCAGATCCCCTATCTGCTCGGGAGGGCCTGGGCGGAAGCGACGGCGGGGCGCATGGGGCCCGTGCACCTGACGATCCCGGTCGACGTGTTCGCCGCGCAGACCGGTTCACCGTTGCCGATGCCGCTTCCCCAGCCCCGCCCGAGACCGGCCCCCTCGGCGCGCGACGCCGCGCGGGCGCTCGAGCTGCTCGAGTCCGCCGAGCGGCCGATCGTCATCGCCGGCAGCGGCGTCTGGTGGGCCGATGCGGGCCAGGAACTGGGGCAGTTCCTCGACCGCACCCGGCTTCCGTACTACTCGATCACGCTGGCCCGTGGCGTCATTCGCGACGATTCGCCCTATTCGTTCGGCTATGCCGACCCCGCCCTCAACAAGGCCGTGCAGAGAGCCTTCCTCGAAGCCGACGTCGTCCTGGTGCTCGGCAAACGCCTCGACTCCCGCCTGGCGCTGGGCGGCCCGCGCCTGTTTTCTCCCGAGGCGAAGTTCATCCAGGTGGACATCCACCCGCAGGAGCTCGGCCATACGCGGCCCGTCGAGCTGGGCATCTGCGCCGACGCCAAGAGCACGCTCGGCGCCTTCCTCGATCTGCTCGGCGGCCGCCGCTGGCCCCCGCGCCAGGCCTGGTTCGATCGGCTCCGCGAGTTCGATCAACAGTGGCGTTCGGAAGTCGCCGCGCTCGCCGCGGATCGCACCCTGCCCATGAACCCCGTCGCCTTCTTCACCGAACTCAAGCGGCATCTCCCCGACGTTCTCTATTCCTGGGACGGGGGCGACTTCGTTCACTGGGGGCGCGTGGTGCTCCCCGCGCTGCGGCCGGGCGGCTGGCTGCGGCTCGGCCCGATGGCCACTATCGGCGCCGGGCTTCCCCACGCCGTCGGTCTCCAGATCGCGCGCCCGCAGGATCGCGTCGTCATGATCACCGGCGACGGCTCGCTGGGCTTTTACATCGCCGAACTCGACACGCTGGTCCGCCACGAGCTCCCCGTCGTGGTGATCGTCGGCAACGACGGCGCCTGGGGCGTTGAACGCGAGCTCCAGCAGGCCACTCAGGGCACCACCGTCGCCTGCGACCTCCGCCAGACGCGCTACGACCGCGTCATGGAGGGCTTCGGCGGCCAGGGAGAGCTGATCGAATCGTTCGAGCAGATCGGCCCGGCGGTCGCCCGGGCGCTGGCCTCCGGAAGGCCCTATCTGCTCAACGTGCTCATCCGCGGCCTGCGCTCGCCCTTCACCGAATGGGCCATCAGCCGCAAGAAGCAATAAGCCGCCGTCACCGGCCGGGCGTCGGCTTCGGCGGGGGAAACGGGAGCGTATCCGGAACGACCCGCACCGGCGTGGTCAGCTTGAAAGGATAGCGGCCTCCGGAAGGAAACGTCAGCTCCAGAAAATACGCCGTCCAGCCTTTGGCCGGAGGGGGAACCGAGACTCGGTA
>JBBIMZ010000456.1:0-3682 GCA_037444135.1 Solibacteraceae bacterium | reverse complement strand
CAGGGGCCTCCTTCCCGGACGCTGGCATTGGGGGAGCCGACGGGCGGCGCGGGCTCGTCCGGGTCGTCGAGCGTGAGCCTCGTGCTGACGCCGCGGCGGTTGGGCATCGGGGCCGGCATCGCGGCGGCTTTGCTGTTCAGCCTGGTTGTGGTTCTCTATTGGAACTCGCGGCCCTACCAGGCGGATGAGAAAGCTCTTCGTTGGTATCAGCAGGGGATCAGCGCTCTCCAAGACGGGACGTGGTTGAAGGCGAGCAGAGCGTTCCAGCAGGCCGTGTCGATCGACCCTTCCTTTGCCATCGCCCGCGCGCGACTGGCGGAGGCCTGGAATATGCTCGACTATCCGGACCGCGCGCGGGAGGAGATGTTGCGCGTGCCGGACGAAGGAGGGCGCCGCACGCGTTGGAGCCGGTTCGACGCTCTCCTGGTGGAGGCCGTCCGGGCCACGCTCACCAATGAGAGTGAAACCTCGATTGCCCGCCTGGTTGAACGCGAACGAATCGCCAAGGCCGGTGAGAAGGCACTCGCCGCTTTCGATCTGGCCCGCGCCTATGCGGCCGGGGAAAAGCCGAAGGAAGCGCTCGAAGCTCTCCGGCGCGCGCTCGCCTCCGACGAGCAACTGGCTGCCGCCCAGCTTCTCAGCGGGGCGATCTTGTGCCGGCAGCGCGATTTTGCCGCGGCGACCGCGGCGCTGGGCCGGGCGCGAGCCCTCTACGAGGCCTCCAGCAACCTGGAGGGCGCCGCCGAGGTCGATTTTCAGTTGGCGTTGATCGCTCAGCGTTCGAAAGAGGCCGATGCGGCGGCGAGCCGGAGGCTGCTCGAGAAAGTGATCGCTTCGGCGGAAACCACCGGGAACGCCCCGCAGAAAATCAAAGCGCAGCTCTCGCTGGTGAGCCTGATGCTGGACGGCGGGGAGACTGGAAGGGCCGCAGAGCTGGCGCGAGAGGTGGTCGAACTGGCGCGGACGACGGGTGTCGAAACGCTCTATATTCGGGCGCTGATCGACGTCGGGAATTGCTATCTGACGTCGGGGCGTCACCCGGAGGCCGCCGCGCACTACGCCGAGGCGCTCGCGGCCGCCCGCCGCGTCTCCAGCAGGCGGACGGAGGCCTTGGCCCGGGTCAACTATGGCAACCTGCTGCTCGCCGACGGCCGTTATGAAGAGGCGCGCCTCCACTTGGCGGAGGCGGTTCGTTTCTACGAAACCGGCGTCTCCCGTTCCAACCTGTTTCCGGCGCTCGTGCTGCTCGGCAGGACGGAACGCAATCTCGGTGACCTTGACGCCGCCGAGGCCACGTTTCACCGCGTGCTGGGGATGGCGAACGCCTCCGGAAACGCTCTGGAAATCGCGCGAGCCGAAGAGAGTTTGGCCTCGCTGGCGCTCTGGCGGGAACAGTACGGGAAGGCGCAGGCCGGCTACGATCGCAGCCAGAGCTTCTACCGAAAGGCGCAGAGCCACATCGGCGTGGCCTTCACCGGCGTGAGCCGCGGTCTGGCGCTGGCGCGTCTGGGGCGCTATCGCGAGGCGTTGGCGCTGTATCGAGAGGCCGACGAGTACGCCCGCAGCGAAAAGTTGGCCAGGCTTTCCCTGGCCTCGGCTCAGGCGGCGGCTTGGACTCACCTGTACTCGGGCAACGTCTCTGAAGCCAGACACGCCTACGAACGCATGCGAGAGCACCGGGTCGCTTCCGGACCTGTGCCGATCGAGGAGAGTCAACTGGCGGCGGCCCTGGCGCTTTACGGGGGAGCGCCCCAGCAGGCGCGCGCCGAGTGCGACCGTCGGCTGGACTCGCAAGCCGCCGGGGATCCGTCGGCCAGGGACGGGTTGCTTCTGGTGTGCACCCAAGCGCTCTTTCAAACCGGCGACCGGGGCCGCGCCGCCCGCCTGGCCGGCGAGCTTGCCGGTCGCTTCGCCGAGCGCCGCCAGCGGGAATCGGAATGGAAAGCCTGGTCGCTGGTGGCGCGGAGCGATCCGGGCCGGACGGAGGCTGCCGAGCGCGCGGCGGCGGCCTGGAGCGCGCTACAGGCCGAATGTCCTCCGGCCGATTGGGGCCCGCTTCAACGGCGCGCCGATGTGGTACGATTACGCAAGCCTAACTAGGAGGAGGACCCCATGCGAACCGCAACCCTTGCCGCTGCCGTGCTCGTCTGCGCCGGGCAGGCCGGCGCCGCGGACACGCCGCTCGCCATCGGCGAGGACTCGATCCGAATCGAGTCGCCGGCGCTCGAGTTCACCAAGTTTACTTTTTTCTTCGGTGCCGGACAGACCCAGGACGACGCCCACGTCTGGGAGAACCCCGAGTCCAAGGCGATGCGACGGATCGACGTCGACGGCAATAACCGGGCCGACTGCAACGGCTCGGCCAGTTGCGCCGTCTATGTCGTCTACGACGACGGGTCGGTGGTGCTCGCCAGTTCGACCCGCAACAACGGACGCGGCCTCCGCGTCGCCTCAACCCGCCGCTGGGGCGAGTATCAGAAGCAGAACGGTGACCGCAGGCTGGTCTTCCCCGGTCCGAGGATTCGCACGGCATTCCTGCTGGTGGTCCGCGGCAACACGACGACGCGGACGGATCTCTGCACCGGCACCTGCGAAGTGCGCATCCAGTACGAGTAGGCGGAGATCAGGCGGGCGGCTCGCCCGCCGCTTTCTTTTCTTTGTAAATGCGCCGGATTTCCAGGATTTGCCGGGCGTGGTTTTCGGCGTGCTCGGCATACATCCGAACCAGATCGAAAAGCGTCAGGGGACCCAGTTCGGCATGCCGGGCGGCGCGCGAGAAGGCCTCCGCGGGCAGTTGCCGGAGCAGTTCGTAGTTATCGGCGCGGAGGCGGCGGAACGTCTCCAACGCCGGTGAGAAGCGGCGGCTTGCATAACCGAGGCGACCGGTCCAGGCGTCCTGGTCGTAAGCGGGCAGGACGGGATCGTCTTCGGCGATGACCCAGCGAAAGCGAACGGCGCCCACCAGTTCGGCGTCCGCCAGGTGCCAGACGATCTGGCGGATGCTCCACTTGCCGGGCGCCGGCGTATAGTCCAGTTGCTCTCCAGCGACGCCCGTGGTGGCGACCGCGATCAGCTCCGGACCGCGGCGGAATCGTTCGAGCAGCTCCTCGATCCGGCTCACAGCCTATCTCCTTTCCAGCACCGCTCCAGCCGGCTCGCCGCCACGCCGGTAGCGACGACGACCAGGCAGCCGATGACGTTGTACCAGAGGAAAGAGATTCCGGTAAGCGCCGAGGCCGCGAAGATGGCGGCCTCGCCGGCCAGCACTCCGAGAAAGGCGCCATTTCCGGAGACGCGCGGGAAATAGAACGCGAGGACGAAGACTCCGAGCAGGCCGCCATAGAAGTAGGAACCGACGATGTTGACCGCCTCGATCAGCGCTCCCAGGCTCGAGCCGAGCTCGGCGGTGACCACGGCATAGGCCCCCCAGAACACCGTCGCCAGACGCGCCGCTTTGAGGTAATGCCCGTCATCGGCGTCGGGTTTGAGATGCCGGCGGTAGATGTCGATCACCGAGACGGTGGCCAGCGAGTTGATCTCGGCAGAGATGCTGGACATGGCGGCCGCGAAGATCGCCGCCATCACCAGGCCGACCAGCCCGGCGGGCATGTACCGGGTGACGAAGCCTAAGAATATGTAGTTGGTGTCATTGAAGCTCGGCTGGCCGCGCTCCTCGCGCGCC
>JBBIMZ010000455.1:2220-3683 GCA_037444135.1 Solibacteraceae bacterium | reverse complement strand
GGTCGGAGACGGCGCCGAGGAGCTCGCGGACGGTCCGCCCGAGGACCGGATGGCGAAGGTCGGGCGCCAGCTCGGCAAGGGGTTCGAGCACGAAGCGGCGCCGCGCCATGCGGGGATGAGGCAGGACGAGCTCCGGGGAATCGAGAATAAGGTCCCGGTAGAGCAGGATATCGATATCGATCGTACGGGGCCCTTTGGACAGGAGGCGCCGGCGGCCCATTCGCGCTTCGATCGCGCAGGCGTGGTCGAGCAGCGCTCGAGGCCCGAGCGCGGTATCGATCTCGGCGACCAGGTTCAAGAACCACGGCTGATCGGGTAGATCCTGCGGCTCGGTTTCATAGAGCGAGGAGACGCGGCGGAGGATCAAGTCCGCGGTCTGGAGACGGCGTAGAGCTTCCTCGAGCAGTGCCCGGCGGTCGCCGATGTTCGAGCCCAGCGACAGATAGGCGCGCGTCACTCGAACAGGGCCCGCTGGAGGCTGCGGGCGCGGCGCGCCGGCACGCCGAAATATTCGAAGGCGCCCGGCGTGGCGACCCGGCCGCGCGGCGTCCGGTCGATGAAGCCGAGCTGGATCAGGTACGGCTCGTAGACCTCTTCGATCGTGTCGGCCTGCTCGTCGATCGAGGCGGCGATCGTGTTTAGGCCGACCGGGCCGCCGCCGTACTTTTCCAGGATCGTGAGCATGATCTTCTGGTCGATCTCGTCGAGGCCGAAACGGTCGACTTCGAGCAGATCGAGAGCCGTGCGGGCGGTCTCGAGCGTAATGCGGCCGTCGGCGCGGACCTGGGCGTAATCGCGCACGCGGCGCAGGAGGCGGTTCGCGATCCGTGGGGTGCCCCGACTGCGACGGGCGATTTCCTCGGCGCCCTCGGGCTCGATGGCGACTTCGAGCAAGCGGGCCGAACGCAGCACAATCTCGCGCAGCTCGGCCCCGCTGTAGTGGTTCAGCCGGAGCACGAGGCCGAAGCGCCCGCGCAGCGGAGCGCTCACGAGCCCCTGGCGCGTGGTGGCGCCGATGGCGGTGAAGCGCGGGATGGGAAGCGAATGGGTGCGCGCGCCGGGGCCGGCGCCGACGAGAATGTCGACGCGGAAATCCTCCAGGGCCGCGTAGAGCATCTCCTCGACGTCAGGCAGCAGGCGGTGGATCTCGTCGATGAAGAAGACCTGGCGAGGGCGAATGTTGCTCAAAATGCCGGTCAGGTCGAGCTTTTTCTGGAGGATCGGGCCGGAGGTCTGGTCGAAGGCGACGTCCAGCTCATGAGCGATGATCGTGGCCAGAGTGGTCTTGCCGAGGCCCGGCGGGCCGTAGAGCAAGACGTGATCCATCGCTTCGCCGCGCCGCCGAGCCGCTTCGATGGCGATGGCGAGGTTCTCCTTGAGACGGCTCTGGCCGGTGAAGTCCTCGAGGCGCTGCGGGCGGAGGCTGGCTTCGAAAACGCGCTCGTCTTCGCGGAGAGCGGGCG
>JBBIMZ010000455.1:0-2188 GCA_037444135.1 Solibacteraceae bacterium | reverse complement strand
CTTCAGATTATCGTACGAATTCGAGGGCCCGCCGGAACAGGGGCTCGAACTCGGCCGCCGCGCCGGCGGCCTTGGCCTTGAGGACGGCCTTTTCGGCGACCGGGCGCGTGCAGCCGAGGTTGAGCAGCGCCGAAAGCACGTCCTGCTCGACGGCCGAGAGGGGCGCGGCGGGCGTCGCGGCGCGCGGCGGCGTTCCCGGCGCCAGCTCGTCGAGTTTGTCGCGGAGCTCCAAGACCAGCCGCTCGGCCGTCTTCCGGCCCACGCCCGGAATGCGGACCAGTTGCTCGAGCGCGCCGGAGCGGATGGCGCCCACCAGGTCGGCGAGCGGGAGGCCGGAAAGCACGGAAATGGCCAGCCGCGGGCCGATCCCGCTCACCGTGATCAGCTTCTCGAACAGCGCCTTCTCGCCGGCCGAGAGGAAGCCGAACAGCGCGAGCGCGTCCTCGCGCACGTGGGTATGGACGTAGAGGCGCACCTCGGCGCCGGGCTCGGGCAGCTGCGAAAAAGTGGACACGGAAATCGTGACATCGTAGCCGACTCCGCCCGTCTCGACGATCACCTGATTGGGGCGTTTCTCGAGGAGCAGGCCTCGCAGGTAAGCGATCATGGGCGGCGAAGCTTCGATTGTACACGGCGGGTCCGGGCCGCCGTCGCGGTCAGCCGAAGACTTCCCGAATGACGCCGGCGAGCTCCCGTAAAGCGCGGCCGCCGTCGCCCTGGTAGCTGGAGCCGTGCATGGTGGCCAGCGTGCGCGGCTCCAATCGCGCCAGCCGCTCGAAGATCGCGCCGGTGCGCGGCGTGTACGGCACCGAGTAGGCCAGCGGGCCGTTTTCCAACTCGACGAGCGCCTGGCGGGAGCGGCCGACGATGTCGGACGCGGTCAAAGGCTCGACGTCCCCTTGGTGAAAGAACAGGTCCGAGGTGAACAGCGTTCCCGTCGTCTCTTCAAACAGCAGCCCGGCGTCCCAGCCGTGCGGCAGGTGCGCGGTGGAATGGAACCGGAAACGGCGGGCGCCGGTCGCCAGCACGCCGTTCTCGTCAAGCACGCGGGCCTCGCGGATCGCAAAGTCGTTGACGCTGAGCAGGGCGCCCAGCCAGTTGCACGCCGGCCGGGCGGCAGGAGCCGCCTCGAGCCACCGGTTCAGCGAGCCGCACTCGTCGGCTTCAAAGTGAGAAAAGCTGATCCAGCGCAGCTTCTTCGGGTCCACGACTCCGGCGACCGCCTCGTAGAGCTCGCCGAACATCCGGTTGTAGCCGGCATGAAACAGCAGCGGTTCGTCGTCCTTGACCAGGAAGTGGTTGAACTGAAGCCGCATCTCCGGCACATAGATCGAAATGCGGTAAAAATCTGGACCGATTTCGGTGACCAGAGCCATCGGAGCCCCTCCTCGGGGTCAGTATACCTGCCGGAGGCGGCGCGACGCTGCGCCGGCCGATTTTGCGAGGATCGAGTAGATGGCGAGGCGGCTGTTTTTCGTCGAGCAGGTCCGTAGCGGAGGATGCGAGATCACCGGCGAGCGGGCGCATCATTTGCGAACGGTGCTCCGGGTCGTGCCGGGCCAAACTTACGAAGTCTCGGACAACGAGCGCGTTTACCTGGCCGAAGTGGTGTCGGTCCGCAACGATCGCGTCGCGTTTCGCGTAATCGGCGCCGGAGAAACCCGGCGGGCCCCCGTGCGCCTGGCGTTGGTGGCGGCGCTCGTGAAATTTGACCGGCTGGAGCTGCTGCTCGAAAAGGCCACTGAGCTGGGCGTGGAGCGGGCGGTGCTGGTGGCGGCGGCGCGCAGCGAACGCGGCCTGGAGCGCGCGGCGGCGAAGCGGATGGACCGCTGGCGGCGCATCCTTGTCGAAGCCAGCCAGCAGGCACGGCGCGCGCGACTGCCCGAACTGGCCGGGCCGGTGGGCTTCGAGGAAGCCTTGCGCGAGACGGCCGACTACCGCTACGTGCTCGACGAGGGCGGCGAGGCGGAGCCGTTGTTGCGGGCGTTGCCGGCGGCGCGGCGCCCGGAGGACGCCGTGGCCCTGCTGGTAGGGCCCGAGGGCGGCTGGTCGGAGCGGGAACGCAATCAGACGGCCGCCGCCGGCTGGCAGGCGGTCTCGCTCGGACGCCAGATCTTGCGGGCCGAGACGGCCGCCATCGCTGCTTTGGCCGTGGTGGGATGCGCCTGGGGGGCTGGACAAGGGTAAA
>JBBIMZ010000454.1:0-3691 GCA_037444135.1 Solibacteraceae bacterium | reverse complement strand
GTGCTCGACGGCGTATTTCGACCAGAAGCCGCGCCAGGACTGCGCGGTCTCGTGGCGGAGAACGCCGACGGGCAGGGCGGCGAGCCGGCGCGCTTCGGCCGGAGCGTGCGAGCGAGGGGCGGGATGGTCGAGGGAACTGAACAAGGTGACATCGACGCGCCAGGCGCCCTCCGGCACGCGCTCGAAGAACGCCCGCGGGCGCTCGGCGGGCCCGCTGCCGGTGGTCCACTGGCCGCCCGGGCGGACTCCGGGCGCGCCCCGGCGCTCATCTCCAAGCGTAAGGCTCCAGCCGCCGGCAAGGTGGGCGCACAGGCTGAAGCTGCGGTCGTCGGGCGACGGGCCGGGTTTGGGCCGCTCGGCGTCCGGCGGCGTGGCGGGCAGCACCTGATGACAGAGGAAGCCGTTCGGCGCCGGACCGAGCTCCGGGGCCGGCATGCCGGTTTCCCGATCGACGTGCGGATAGTACGCAATCGAGTGCACGGGCAGGTCGCCCGCGATCAGCACGTACCCTGCCGTCCAGCTCACGAAGCACTCGAGCGCGCGCCGCGCGCGGCCGCGCCGGGGATCGTCGGCGGAAGCGAGCAGCGTATACACGCCCGAGGAGATATCCAGCTCTTGTCGGTCGACGGCGACGTGGCGCGCGTCCCAATGGAGCCACAGCGTGCCGCAAGGCCACGGCCGCGGCCAGGGCTGCGCGTAGGAGGAGCGCACTTTTTTGACGTACTCAACCAGTTCCGGATCCTCTTGCTCGAGATAGATCGCCTCAGGCCGGCCGGCCTGTTTGGCGCGCTCGCTCGCCCGGCGCCATAGTTCCAGAACTTTGTCGAACGGCAGCAGGTGCCGGATGTGATCTTCGCTGACGCGGATGTCCCAGACATCCAGCTTGCCGAAGTGCAAGCCCAGCGCGTCCGGCCGCACGACCAGACACACGCCGATATCGCCGTTGCCGAGGAGCATGCCCTCGAAAAAATCCGGCGTGGGCAGCCGCCGCACGATGCTGTGACGGCGCGCGATTTGCGCCGCGTCGGGCGGAGGGGTGACGGACGCCGCCAGCGCGGGGGCGGCCGCCGCTTCGAGGAATGACCGGCGGGTCAGGCTCATGGTCACGAGCCATTGTACCGGCCGGCCGCGCGGCGAAGCGGCGCTATGCCACCAGCCTCTCGATCACCTTGCCGCCGACGTCGGTGAGCCGGAAATTGCGGCCCTGGAATTTGAACGTCAGCCGCGTGTGGTCCAGGCCGAGCAGGTGGAGGATGGTGGCTTGCAGGTCGTGCACGTGGATGGGCGCGCCGGCGGGCGCAAAGCCGAGCTCGTCGGTTTCGCCCACGCGCTGTCCGGGCCGGATTCCCCCGCCGGCCATGAGCACGGTGAAGGCGTCGATATGGTGGTTGCGCCCGGCCTTGCCCGCTTCGCGGACCTCGCCCATGGGCGTGCGGCCGAATTCGCCGCCCCAGATCACCAGGGTCTGCTCGAGCAGCCCGCGCTCTTTCAGGTCGCGGATCAAGGCGGCGGTCGGCCGGTCCACCTCGCGCGCCACCTGCTCGAGGGGCGGCCCGAGATCGGCGTGATGATCCCAGTCGGTGTGATAGAGCTGGACGAAGCGCACGCCGCGCTCGACCAGGCGGCGCGCCAGAAGGCAGTTGTTGGCGAAGGTAGCCTTGCCCGGCTCGGCGCCGTACATCTCCAGCGTCGCGCGGCTCTCCTTGGAAAAATCGATCAGTTCCGGCCCGCTGGTTTGCATGCGGTAGGCCATCTCATAGGCGGCGATGCGCGTGGCGATCTCCGGATCGCCGGTCTCGGCGAGCTTGGCCAGGTTCAGATCGCGGATCGCCTCGATGGCCTGCCGCTGGGTGCGCGCGGTGATGCCGCGGGGGCTGGACAGGTCCAGGATGGGATCGCCTCCGGAGCGGAACGGCACGCCCTGGTAGGCCGTCGGCAGGAAGCCGCTCCCCCAGAGCGCGGCGCCGCCCCGTGGGCCGCGCGGCCCCGATTGCAGCACCACAAAGCCGGGCAGCTCCTCCGACTCGCTCCCGATCCCGTAGGTCACCCACGCCCCGATGCTCGGCCGTCCGAAGCGCACCGAGCCGGTGTTGACGAAACACTTGGCCGGCCCGTGGTTGAAGTTGTCCGTGGCTACGCCGGAGACGATGGCGAAGTCGTCGATCACCGAGCCGATCGACGGGATCAAGTCGGAGAGCCAGGCGCCGCTCTGACCGTAGGGCTTGAACTCGCGCCGCGGGCCCAGCAGCTTCGGCGGCTCTTTGGCGAACGTGTCCATGAAGGCGAAGCGCTTGCCTTCGAGCAGCGAGGCCGGCGCCGTCCTGCCGTCGAATTTCTGCAACTCCGGCTTGTAGTCGAACAGCTCGAACTGGCTGGGGCCGCCGGCCATGAACAGATAGATGACGCTTCTAGCTCTGGCGGGAAAGTGCGGGGCTTTCGCCGCCATTGGATTCGAGCTCCGAGCCGGCAGCCGCCCCGCCAGCAGCGAGGCCAGCGCCATCTTGCCCAGCCCGATGCCGCAGTCGCGGAAAAAATGCCGCCGCGTGCGGGCCAGCAGCAATCGGTCTTCGAGCATCATGGCTTACTCCCTTGTTTGAAAGTCGTCCAGGTTGAACAGCACGCGCGCCAGCGCCGTCCAGGCGGCGAGCTCCGGCGCGTGTTTGGGATCCACGGACTCTTCGGCGGTCACCACGCCGCCGGGGGAAGAGTCAAAAACCTGCTCTTTGACGACCAGCAGGCTGGCTGACGCCGGGTCTTTCCGGTACTCTTCGCGCTGGAGCGCCAGAAACTCGGTCAGCCGCCGGTGCTCGGCGGCGGAGGGGGGCCGGCCCATCGCCAGCAGAAAGGCGTAGCCGATCCGGTCTTCGTCGGCCGGCGGCGCTTCCCGGAGCACGCGCCGCGCCAGTGCCCGCGCGAATTCGACCGCCGTTTCATCGTTCAGCAGAATGAGAGCTTGAAGCGGGCTGTTGGAGCGGATGCGGCGCGTGCAGGAGGCGGTGGCGTCCGGCGCATCGAACAGGCTGAGCGCCGGATGCGGCGCCGAGCGGTAGAAGAACGTGTACATGCCGCGGCGGTAGCGGTCCGGTCCGCTCGCCGTGGGCCACTCGCGCTTGACCTGCGTCACCGCCATGGCGCCCTCGGGGATCGGCGGGTAGACGCTGGGTCCGCCGATGGTCGGGTTCAGCAGTCCGCTGGCGGCCAGCGCCGCGTCGCGCAAGATTTCGGCCTCCAGGCGCAGGCGCACCTGTCTGGCCAGCAGCTTGTTGTCCGGGTCCTTTTCGTCGAGCTCCGGCTTCCGCCGGGACGACTGCCGGTAGGTGGCCGAGGTGACGATCAGCCGGTGAATTGCTTTCTGGCTCCACGGCCGGGCGCCGGAGCCCGGCTCCATGAACTCGACGGCGAGCCAGTCGAGCAGGTCCGGATGGGTCGGCTTGGCGCCGAGCAAGCCGAAATCGTTTTCGGTCTCGACGATGCCCTTGCCGAAGTACGCCTGCCAGATTCGGTTGACGGTGACGCGCGCGGTCAGCGGGTTGTCGCGCGCCACCAGCCAGCGGGCCAGATCGAGGCGCGTGGGCCCCACCGGTCCGCGGGCCAGTACGCGCGGCACGCCGGGCTCGACGCGGTCGCCGCGCCGCGAAAAGTCGCCGCCGAGGTGAATGTAAGTCTCGCGCGGCCTGGGCAACTCGCGCAT
>JBBIMZ010000453.1:0-3697 GCA_037444135.1 Solibacteraceae bacterium | reverse complement strand
TTTGCCGTGCTCGGCGACGGGGGCTTCCAGATGTCGATCCCGGAGCTGGCTACGATCGCCAGCCACGGGCTTCCGATCAAGATCGTCGTCGTCAACAACGGCTATCTCGGAATGGTCCGGCAGTGGCAGACGCTGTTTTATAACAACCGCTTGTGCGCGGTGACGATGGACTGTTTTCCGGACGCCGAGCACCTGGCGGCCGCCTACGGTTTCCCCGGGCGGACCATCGAGTCGCCCTCGGCTCTGCGGCCGGCGCTCGAGCAGGCGGTCCAGGAACCCGGCCCGTTCCTTCTCAACGTCAAGGTCTCCCCGGAAGAGAACGTCTACCCGATGGTGCCGGCGGGCGGCGCCATTCACGAGATGATCCTGGGTCCGCCGAAGCCGGTCCCCGTCCCGAAGTAGCCATGATGGAGGTCCCCGACGACATGCTGCAAACGATCTCTCTGCTCGTCGAGAACAAGCCCGGCGCACTGATGCGGGTGACGGGCGTGCTGTCGGCCCGAGGCTACAACATCGAGAGCCTCACCGTGGCGCGCACGCTGGATCCGTCGCTGTCGCGCATGACGATCGTGGTCGATATCGACCCCCAGCTGCGCCAGCAGCTCATCAAGCAGATGAACAAGCTGATCAATGTGCTGCAGGCCATCGATCTGACGGATCATCCGGCCGTGCTGCGCGAGATGCTGCTGCTGCGCGTCCGCGCGCCGATGGAAACCCGGACCGCGATCCTCAAGGAGGCCGAGATCTTCGGCGCGCGCGTCGTCGACTCGTCCGTGGACGGCTTCGCTTTGGAGGTGACCGGAGATCCGGAAAAGCTGGACGAGTTCGTCGACGTGATGCGCGCCTACGGCGACATCGACGTCACGCGGTCCGGCATGGTGGCCGTCTCGCTCGAACCGCGCAAGCTGCGGCTGTCGCCTCCGATCCCCAAGTCCGACCCCCTGGTTCGAGAACAAGTCAGAAAAGGAGCTTGAATGGCCAAACGCTATTACGAACAAGACGGTAATCTTGCCGCGCTCGACGGGCTCACGGTAGCCATCATCGGCTACGGAAGCCAGGGACACGCGCACGCGCTGAACCTGCGGGATTCCGGCGTCCGCGTGGTCGTGGGGGCCCGGCCCGACAGCAACAACTGGAAGAAGGCGGAGGCCGCGGGCCTGCCGGTGATGACGGCCGCGGAGGCGGCCGCGCGCGGGGACATGGTGATGCTGCTCGTGCCGGACCACGTGCAGCCGGCCGTCTACGAGCGCGACGTGGCCCCCCACATGAAGGCGGGCAAGACGCTGATGTTCGCGCACGGCTTCAATATCCACTTCCGCCAAATCGTCCCGCCTGCCGACGTCGATGTGTCGATGATTGCGCCCAAAGCGCCGGGACACCGCGTGCGGGAGCTGTTTGTCGAGGACGTGGGCGTGCCGGCGTTGGTGGCCGTTCACCAGGACGCCTCCGGCCAGGCTCTCCCCCGGGCGCTGGCTTACGCGCTCGCGCTCGGCTGCCTGAAAGCGGGCGTAATCGAAACGACGTTCAAGGAGGAGACCGAATCGGACTTGTTCGGCGAACAGGCCGTGCTCTGCGGCGGGTGTTCGGAGCTGATCCGCGCGGGCTTCGAGACGCTGGTCGAGGCCGGATACGCCCCCGAGATCGCCTACTTCGAGTGCCTGCACGAGCTCAAGCTGATCGTCGATCTGATTTACGAAGGCGGCCTGTCCTATATGCGCTTCTCGGTTTCCGACACGGCCGAATACGGCGACTATACGCGCGGCCCGCGGATCATCAACCAGCAGGTTCGCGAGGAGATGAAGAAGATTCTGGCCGAGATCCAGTCCGGCGCCTTCGCGCGCGAGTGGATCGACGAGAACCGCAACGGCCGCAAGAACTTCCTGGCCATGCGCGAGGCCGGCCGGAACCTGCCGATCGAACAGGTGGGCCGGGAGCTTCGCCAGATGATGACGTTCCTCAAGAAAAAAAAGGAGGCCGGCGTACCGGAGCTTTGAAGTTTCAAGGCCCGGGCGCGTTGCCGATCCGCCATGCGAATTTACACCTTCGACACCACGCTCCGCGATGGGACTCAGGGAGAAACGGTCAGCTTCACCGTGGAAGACAAGCTGCTCATCGCCCAGAAGCTCGATGAGCTCGGCATCGACTATATCGAAGGCGGCTGGCCGGGTTCGAACCCGAAGGACAAAGAGTTTTTCGCGCGCGCCCGGTCGCTGAAACTCAAGCACGCCAGGCTCACGGCGTTCGGCGCCACGCGCCTGGCCCGGAATCCCGTCGAACGCGACGAGAGCGTCCTCCAGCTGGTGGAAGCCGGCACGCCGGCGGTGGCGATCTTCGGCAAGAGCTGGGACTTACACACCCAACGAGCGCTGCGCATCACCGAAGAAGAGAACCTGGAGCTGATCTTCGACACGGTGAAGTTTCTCAAGGACCACGGCCGGGAGGTGATCTACGACGCCGAGCACTTCTTCGACGGCTATAAGTCCAATCCCGCCTTCGCTCTGAGAACGCTCGAGGCGGCGGCCCGCGCCGGCGCCGACGTGCTCTGCCTGTGCGACACCAACGGGGGCTCGATGCCGGGCGAAGTCGCCGCGATCACAGCCGAGGTGCGCCGCCGTTTCGACGGGGTCATCGGGATCCACACGCACAACGATTCCGACGTGGCGGTGGCCAACGCGCTGGCCGCCGTCCAGCAGGGCGCCACGCACGTGCAGGGCTGTCTGAACGGTTACGGCGAGCGCTGCGGCAACGCCAATCTGGCGTCGATCATCGCCAATCTGGAATTGAAGCTCGGCCACACGACGATCGGCCGGGAAAAGCTGACGCACCTGACCTCGACGGCCCGCTTCATCGCCGAGCTGGCCAACCTTCCCTTGCGCAACGATCAGCCCTACGTCGGCCAGAGCGCCTTCGCTCACAAGGGAGGCGTCCATGTGAGCGCGGTCTTGCGTGACTCGAACACTTACGAACACATTCACCCGGAGCTGGTCGGCAACCGCCAGCGGGTGCTCATCTCGGATCTGGCCGGCAGGAGCAACATCCTCTACAAGCTGCGCGAACACGGTCTGGAGGACCGGCTGAGCGAGCCGGCCCGGCTCGAACTGCTGGCGCGCATCAAGCAGCTCGAGTACCAGGGCTACGAGCTCGAAGCCGCCGAGGGAACCTTCGAACTGCTCGTGCGTGAGGCGCTGCACCCGGACCACCAGCCCTTCGAACTGGTCAACTTCGAGGTGACGACGAAGATGTCTCCTCAGCGCGGCACGCAGTCCACGGCTACGGTCACCTTGAAGGCCAAGGACGGCGTCCACTCGGCGACCGCCAGCGGCCACGGCCCGGTCCATGCGCTCGATCTGTGCCTGCGCCAGTGCCTGTCTGCGCTCTACCCGTCCGTCCGGGATGTTCGGCTCGTCGACTACAAGGTGCGCGTGCTCGACAGCCGGACAGGGACGGCCGCCAAGGTGCGGGTTCTGGTCGAGTGGACCGATCACAAGAGGAGCTGGACGACGGTGGGCGTCTCGGAAAACGTCATCGAGGCCAGCTGGCTGGCGCTGGTCGACGCCATCCGGCTCGAACTGATGCGCCTGCTCGATCGGGACGACGCCATCGCCAAAGCCGTCGAGGAGTGCTGCTGGAGCGGCTGAGCGCCGGACGCCGGCGGCGGATGACACAGCGCGGCAGACACCGCTATACTGACAGACAT
>JBBIMZ010000452.1:0-3701 GCA_037444135.1 Solibacteraceae bacterium | reverse complement strand
CGCCAGCAATGGGACTACTTCGCCGCTCCGAACGTCTACTGGGAGATCGAGGGCGAACCGTACACGGTGGCGCCGGGGAGCGAATTCCGGTGGTTTCGCTCGCGGATCCTCGGTGGGCGCACGAACCACTACGGCCGCATTTCGCTGCGCTTCGCCGACTACGACTTCAAGCCGTATTCGACCGACGGTCTGGGGCATGACTGGCCGATCGGCTACGAGGATCTGGCGCCGTACTACGACAAGGCGGAAGCCTTCATCGGCGTCACCGGCACCCGGGAGGGAATTCGCAGCGCGCCCGACGGGGTTTTCCTGCCGCCGCCGGCGCCGCGCGTGCACGAGGTGCTGGTCAAGAAGGCCTGCGACAAGCTCGGCATTCCCTGCATTCCGTCGCGCATGGCGATCCTGACGCGGCCGCTCCACGGCCGCGCGGCGTGCCACTATTGCGGCCAGTGCGGGCGCGGGTGCGTCACCGCGTCGAATTACTCCTCGAGCCAGGTGCAGATCTTCCCCGCGATGAAAAGCGAACGGCTGAAGGTGATTCCCCATGCGATGGCGCGCGAACTCATCGCCGGCGACGACGGCAAAGTCCGCGCCGTCTCGTACATCGACAAAACGACGCGCGCCGAGCGCCGGATCCGCTGCCGGGTGGTCGTGCTCGCCGCCAGCGCCTGCGAATCGGCGCGGCTGCTGCTGAACTCGAAATCCCCGCGCTTCCCGAACGGCCTGGCCAACTCGTCCGGCGTCGTCGGGCGTTTCCTCACAGACAGCGTCGGCTACAGCCTGCGGGGCTTCATCCCGGCACTGGTAGGGATGCCGAAGCACGACACGGACGGCTTCGGCGGCATGCACATGTACATTCCCTGGTGGCTGTGGGACAAGAAGGACAAGGACTTTCCCCGGGGTTACCATATCGAGATCGGCGGCGGCTACGGGATGCCCCGGCTGGGGAGCTTTCACGGCGCCTGCGCGCGCCACCAGGGCTACGGAGCGGCGCTCAAAGCTAAGATCGAGGAGGAGTACGGCGCCTTCGTCAGCTTCTCCGGCCGGGGCGAGATGATCCCCAACGCGCACTCCTACTGCGAGATCGATCCCGACGTCGTGGACCGCTACGGCATTCCGGTGCTGCGGTTTCATTTCCGCTGGAGCGATCACGAGCTCAAGCAGGCGCGCCACATGCACGAGACCTTCACCGCGGTCATCGAGACGATGGGCGGCCGGGTCATCGGGCCGGCGAATCCGGAGCGCGAGCCGCGCGGCATCTCCGTCGGCGGCACGATCATCCACGAGCTGGGGACGATCCGCATGGGCGACAACCCCCGCGCGTCGGCGCTCAACCAGTATTGTCAGGCGCACGACGTCAAGAACTTGTTCGTCGCCGATGCCGCGCCGTTCGTGAGCAATCCCGACAAGAATCCCACGCTGACGATCATTGCGCTGGCGTGGCGGACGGCCGAGTATATCGCCGAGGAGATGAGGAAAGGCAATGTGTGAGGAAAACCCCACTCGCCGGGAGCTGCTCAAGAGCATCGCGCTCGCCGTTACGGCCGGCGGCGCCGCAGCGGAAGCGGCGCAACACGTCCACCAGGCCGTCGCCGAGGCCAGGCAGGCGGGCCCGTATCGGCCACAACTGTTCACCGCACCGGAGCTGGAGACGCTCGCCGTCCTCGCCGACCTGATTCTGCCGGGGGCGCGGGCGGCGGGCGCGCCCGAGTTCATCGACCTGCTCGCGGCTCACAACGACGAACTGGCGGCAATCTTCACCGGCGGGCTTGCGTGGCTGGACCGCCAGATGGAGCAGCGAGCGGGAGTAGGGTTCGCTTCGGCCGGCGCGGCGCAGCAGACGGCGCTGCTCGACCGGATCGCCTGGCGCGAGAAGGCGCCCCCGGAACTCGCCGCCGGCGTGCGCTTCTTCGACTGGGCGCGCAAGCTGGTCGTCGACGCCTACTACACCAGCCCGGCCGGCATCGCGGCGCTCGGCTACAAAGGCAACGCCGGCATGGCCGAGTTCCGCGTGCCCGAGGAAGCGCTTCGCTACGCCCTCGAGCGCAGCGGGCTTGCGTGAATGAGGGCGGCGCCGCCGCAGTGTTACAGTTGAGAATAGCTTGACCCGCGGCCCCAACCGCCTGATGAGCGCAAGTCCGTTACTGACCCGAGTCGCACTCAAGAATTATAAGAGCATCGCGGCGTGCAATGTTCAGATGGGACAGCTTGTGTTTCTGGTCGGGCTGAACGGGTCAGGTAAGAGCAATTTCCTCGACGCGCTCCGCTTCACAGCCGATTCGCTGCGCACCTCGCTGGACCACGCGCTGCGAGACCGCGGGGGCATTCACGAGGTCAGGCGCCGCAGCGGCGGCCATCCGACGCATTTCGGGATTTCGCTGCAATTTGTCCTTCCGGACGGGGCCGCCGGATCGTACTCGTTCGAGATAGGCGCCATGCCCCGAGGCGGCTTTGAAGTCGGACGGGAGCAGTGCATCATCGCTCCGGGGAGCGCCCGCCCCGGCGGCCGGTTTGACATCCGCCGCGGCAGAGTGGTTCTGTCTGATCCCCGCGGACCGGCGGCTGCCGCAGACCGCTTGTACCTCGTGAACGCTTCGGGATTGGAACCGTTCCGGCCGGTCTACGATGCGCTTTCGACGATGGGCTTTTACAACATTAATCCGCAAAAGATGCGAGACCTCCAGGCGCCGGACCCGGGCGTGCTCCTGGCACGAGACGGCGGCAACATCGCTGGTGTGCTGGCGCACCTCGAAGCGGTGGCCCCGGAGGAGAAGCGACGCGTGGAAGAATTCCTGAACCGTGTCGTGCCGGGAATTGTCGGCGTCGCACCGAAAGTGATGGGCACGAGAGAGACGCTGGAGTTTCGGCAGGAAGTCGCCGGCGCGCGGCATCCGTGGAGATTCCCCGCAGCCAGCATGTCGGACGGCACGTTGCGAGCCCTCGGCGTGCTGGTTTCAGTCTTTCAAACCGGCGATGGATCCGGGCCGGGAGTCCGGCTCGTGGGCATCGAGGAACCGGAAGTGGTTCTCCATCCCGCCGCTACGGGCGTCTTGCTGGCGGCCCTGCGAGAGGCCAGCAAGACGAAACAGATTCTGGTGACCAGCCACAGTCCGGACCTGCTGGATGAACCCGAACTGGAGACCTCGTCGATCCTGGCCGTCGTCGCGCGCAAAGGGGAGACCATCATCGCGCCGGTGGACGAAGCCGGAAGAGAGACCCTGCGCCAACAGCTTTACACGCCGGGAGAGCTGCTTCGTCTGGACCAATTGCGCCCGGATGAGGCCTTCCACGAGAGAGAAACCCGCCAACTGACCCTGTTTGTCGAGGATGCGAAGCGGTAATTGTGCGGCTCGCCTGCATTGTTGAAGGTCACGGCGAAGTGGAAGCACTTCCGCTTCTGGTGCGACGTCTGGCGCAGGGGTGGCAAATTCCGGTCGAGGTAGAAAGGCCGCTGCGCCTCCCCAAAGCGCGCCTGATCAAGCGGCAGGACGAATTGGAACGCGCCGTGCGGCTGGCCGCTCTCCGTGCGGGACCGAGTGGAGCGATCCTGATCTTGCTGGATGCCGATGACGATTGCCCTGCGGTCGAAGGGCCCAGCTTGAAGCGCCGTGCGCATGCTGCGGGCCGGCTCCCCGTCGGCGTCGTCCTGGCGAAACGCGAGTTCGAAGCGTGGTTTCTGGCAGCCGCAGAGTCCTTGGCCG
>JBBIMZ010000451.1:0-3705 GCA_037444135.1 Solibacteraceae bacterium | reverse complement strand
TACCGGCCGGGCCTCGATCTCGGCGAGGCGTTCCGGCTCCTTCTGGGCCGGCTGTTCGCACCGTACGGCCTGCTTTTCGTCGATCCGTTGCGTCCGCGGATCCGGGAGCTGGCTGCGCCGTTGCTCCGAACCGCCGCCGAAGCCGGCGGAGAACTGATCGAGCGGCTGCTCGAGCGCAACCGCGCGCTCGAGGCCGCGGGTTATCACGCTCAGGTGCACCTGGAGACGGGCTCATCGCTGTTTCTACTGCTGAACGGAGACCGGCGCGTCCCGCTGCGCCGCAGCGGAGAGCTTTACCGCGCCGGGGAGCGATCCTGGTCGCCGGCGGACCTGGCCGCGGCGCCGGAGCGCCTCTCTCCGAACGCCTTGCTGCGTCCCGTCGTGCAGGATTTCATTCTGCCGACGATCGCGTACATCGGCGGCCCGGCCGAGGTCGCCTATCTGGCGCAGGCGCAGGTGCTCTACCGGCGTCTACTCGGCCATATGCCCGTTGTTCTCGCCCGTAGCGCGTTTACGTTGCTGGACGCGCGCGCCGCCAAACTGATCCGGCGCTACGGGCTCGAGTTCGCCGACTTCCTGCACGGTCTGGAAACGCTCAAGGAACGAGTCGCCGCTAGGCTGGTTCCGGCGGAGCTCGATGCCGCGTTGCGGACGACTGAAGCGGCGGTCGCCGCCGAGCTTGACCGGCTCAGGGCAGTCCTGGCCGGTTTCGATCCCACTCTGGCGCAGGCGCTCGATAAGAGCCGCGCCAAGATGCATTACCAGTTGACCAAGATCCAGCGCAAGACCGCTCGCGAGGCCCTGCGGCGCGACGCTCGTGCGGCCGCAGAGGCCGAATGGCTGTGCAACAGCGTCTGCCCGCACAAGCACCTCCAGGAGCGCTTCTATACAATCCTGCCGTTCCTGGCTCAGCACGGCCTCGAGCTGCTCGAGCGGCTTTACGAGGCCGTCAATCCGGACTGCCCCGATCACGTCCTGCTGACCGTCTGAACCCGCTTTCGGCCGCGTTCGGCGCGCGCCGGAGCGTACAATGGGCGGAGTGGAACAGCGCCGCATGTGCCCGAACTGCCGGGCATTCGTTTCCATCAAAGACAAAGTCTGCCCCTACTGCGAGGTGCAACTGGGCCCGCGCGCGATCGACCGGCGCATGCCCGGCGAGATCCTCGGCGGCCTGATCCCCCACGCCCGCTTCACCACCACGATCATCCTGATTCTGAACTTCGGCCTGTATCTGGCGATGGTCGTCTACAGCCTCCGCGCCGGAAACGAAAACGCCTTGATGGGGCTGGACGGCCGCACGCTGTTCGACTTCGGCGCCAAGCTCCGCGAAGCCATCCTGCTCGGCCAGTGGTGGCGGCTCATCACGGCGGGCTTCCTCCACGGCGGCATCTTTCACATCCTGATGAACTCGTGGGTGCTCTACGACCTGGGCACCACCGTCGAGCAGTTCTACGGCACCAGCCGCATGCTGGTGATCTACTTCGTTTCGACGGTCACGGGTTTTCTCGCCAGCATGTACTGGAATCCGGGCCTGTCGGCCGGAGCTTCGGCGGCGCTGTTCGGCCTGATCGGCGCGATGATCGCCCTGGGCGTTACCGAACGCTCCGTCCTGGGGGCCGCCATCAAGTCCATGTACCTGCGCTGGGCCATCTACGGGCTGATTTTCGGACTGGTGATGCCGATGATCGACAACGCCGCTCATCTCGGCGGCCTGGCCGGGGGCTTTGCCGTCGCCTACCTTGCCGGCACGCCGCGCCTGGTCGAGGACTGGCGGGAGCGGCTCTGGCGCTACGCCGCCTACGGCGCGGTCGCCTTGACGGCTTACGCGTTCCTTCAGATGGCGCTCTGGTTCACCCGCCCCGCCTCGTAACCCGCGCATGCCCGCCCCCCGGCGCATCCTGATCGACTGCGATCCCGGCATCGACGACGCTTTGGCCTTGCTGCTCGCCCTCCGCTCGCCCGAGCTTCGCGTGGAGGCCGTCACCGTCGCCGCCGGCAACGTGCCGGTGGACCGGGGCGTCTCGAATGCTCTCACGCTGCTCGAGCTCGCCGGGCGAGCCGACATCCCGGTCGCCCGGGGCGCGGAGCGTCCCCTGTTGCGGCCGCCGATCACCGGCGAGGCGATCCACGGCGGAAACGGCCTCGGCGGAGTCTCCTTTCCGGCGCCGTCGGCGCAGCCGGATCCCCGCCATGCCGCCGACCTGATCCTGGATCTGGCCGCTGCGCATCCCGGCGAGGTCACCGTGTTGGCCATCGCGCCGCTCACTAATCTCGCTCTGGCCTTCTCTAAAGCTCCCGCGGCCTGCCGCGGCATTGCCGAGATCATCCTCATGGGCGGCTCGCTCGGCGCCGGCAACATCACGCCGGCCGCCGAATACAACATCTACGCCGATGCCGAAGCCGCGTGCATCGTGTTCGATTCAGGCATTCCCATCACGATGCTCCAGCTCACCGCCACCTGCCAGGCCGTGCTCACCCGGCGCCACCTGGCCGAGTGGAACGCCTCGGGTTCTCCGATCGCCGCCGCCGCGGCCGCCATGGCCGATCACTACCTGACCGTGTACGAGCGGAGGGGGCTGCCGGGCGGCCACGTCCACGATCCGCTGGCCGTCGGCCTAGCCATCGACAGGACGCTGGTCCTCGAAAGCGAGCGGCTGCGAATCGAGATCGAGACCCGCGGCCAGTTCACCGACGGCGCCACCGTGGCGGACCGCCGTCCCGGCCGGACGGGGCGCGGCGAATCCAATGCCGACGTGCCGTTGCGCATCGACGGCGAGCGCTTCGTCCGGATGCTCGTCGAACGACTGTCCACCCCACCCCGATGATGATCCGCAGCCTTTTCGGACTGTTCGTGCTCGCCGGGCTGGCCTGGCTGGCCAGCGAAGATCGCCGGCGCATTCCCTGGCGCACCGTCATCGCCGGAGCCGCCTTGCAACTGGTTCTCGGCGTCGTCTTTCTCCGGGCGCCCATCTTTCGCGAGGTGTTCCTGGCGCTGAACCGGGTGCTCGAGACCGTGATGAAAGCCAACGAGGCCGGCGCCGCCTTCGTCTTCGGCTATCTGGGCGGCGCCCAGCCGCCGTTTGCCGTCACGGCGCCGGAGGCGCAGTTCATCTTCGCCTTCCGCGTGCTGCCTCTGGTGCTGCTGATCAGCGCGCTCTCAGCCCTGCTGTATTACTGGCGGATTTTGCCGCTCATCGTCCGGATGCTGTCGGCCGTCTTCCGCAAGGCGATGGGAGTGGGCGGCGCGGTCGCCCTGGGAGCGGCGGCCAACGTCTTCGTGGGCATGGTGGAGGCGCCGCTGCTCATCCGGCCGTACTTGAGCCGGCTCAGCCGGGGCGAGCTCTTCACCGTGATGACGGCGGGGATGGCGACGATCGCCGGCACGGTGATGTTCCTCTACGCCACGATTCTGGCGCCGATCGTACCGGACGCGATGGGGCAAATCCTGGCGGCCTCGCTGATGAATGCGCCGGCGGCCATCGTCGTGGCCAGCCTGATGGCGCCGCCGGGGGACGCGCGCACGGAAGCGGACCTGGCGCCGCCGCAGCAGGCCGAAAGCTCGATGGACGCGCTCACCCGGGGCACCGTTCAGGGCGTCGAGCTGGTGCTGAACATCGCCGGGATGCTCATCGTGCTGGTGGCGCTCGTCCACCTGGTGAATCAGATGCTGGGACTGCTGCCTCCGCTGGACGGACATCCCCTGAC
>JBBIMZ010000450.1:0-3708 GCA_037444135.1 Solibacteraceae bacterium | reverse complement strand
TGAGCACGGCGATGTCGCCGTCGGCCAGAAAGATCATGTCGCGCGTGTGCGCCAGAATCGCCGGCACGTCCGAGGCCAGGAAATATTCCCCGTCGCCGAGTCCCACCACGGCCGGGGGACCGGAGCGGACGGCGACGATCTTCTGCGGCTCCTGCCGGCAGATGACGCCGAGAGCGAATACGCCTCTGAGCCGGCGCACGGTCTTGCGGACGGCTTCCTCGAGGTTGCCGTCGTAGAGGCGCTCGATCAGGTGCGCGACCACTTCGGTGTCGGTTTCCGACAGGAACCGGTGGCCCTGGGCCTCCAGCTCCTCGCGCAGCGCCAAGTAGTTCTCAATGATTCCGTTGTGGACCACGACCACGTCGCCGCGGGCGCCGCGGTGGGGATGGGCGTTCTCCTCGGTGGGACGCCCGTGGGTCGCCCAGCGCGTGTGTCCGATGCCGAACAGCCCGTCGGCGGGATTGTCCCGCAACGACTGCTCCAGGTTATGAAGTTTACCCTCAGCGCGCCGCACGATGAGCCGGCCGTCGCCGTCGACGACCGCCAGCCCCGCCGAGTCGTAGCCGCGGTACTCGAGCCGCTTGAGCCCGTCCAGCAGGATGGGCACGGCCTTGCGCTTGCCCACATAGCCGACGATTCCGCACATAGGGCTCCTATTCCAGGAACTCGACGCGAAACTCCTCGATCACCGGGTTGGCGAGGACTTCGCGCGCCACCTCCTCTATTCGTTGTGCGGCCCGCCCACGGTCCGTCTCAGGCGCGATCGTGATGTCGAAATATTTCCCCTGGCGCACGTCGGTGATCTCGGCGTAGCCCAACCCGCGAAGCGCCGAACAGATCGTCTGGCCCTGGGGATCGAGCACCGTCTCCTTGAATGACACGTAAACGCGGGCCTTCATGAGTCTCCCATTGTAAAAGGCGGCCGGTCAGCTCTGCGCGAGGCGCCGGAGGTCGTCTTTGAGATTCAAGTTCCGAATCAGCCGCGACAGATACGTGGCGTTGATGCCGAGAATCTTGGCCGCCTCCGTCTGGCTGCCGCCGGCGTCCCGGATGGCCTGGAGGATGAGGCGGCGCTTCTCCTCGCGCAGCGAACCGTGCAACCGTCCGGTGGCTTCCGCTTCGGGCGGCGTGGGATCGAGGATTGTCTCGGGCAGATCCTCGGGCAGGATGAGATCCCCGGAACCCAACACCACGGCCCGCTCGATGGCGTTCTCCAGCTCCCGGACGTTGCCCGGCCAGTCGTAGTTCATCAGCACGGTGCGCGCCTGGAGCGAAACGCCGGGATTCTTGCGGCCCACGCGCCGGCCGAACTTGTCGGCGAAGTAGGCGGCCAGCAGCGGAATGTCGGAGCGGCGCTCCCGAAGCGGGGGCAACTGGATGCTGACGACGTTGAGCCGGTAGAACAGATCTTCGCGGAACGTCCCTCTGCGGATGGCGGCGCGCAGGTCGCGGTTGGTCGCCGCCACCCAGCGCACATCAATGCGGACCGGCCGCGTGCCGCCGACCCGCTCGAATTCCCGCTCCTGAATGGCGCGCAGGAGCTTGACCTGGAGCGCCGGGGGCACTTCGCCGATCTCGTCGAGGAACACCGTACCGCCGTCGGCCACTTCGAGTTTTCCCCTCTTCTGCGCGACGGCGCCGGTGAACGCTCCCTTCTCATGCCCGAACAGCTCGCTCTCGAGCAGCGTCTCGGTCAGCGCGGCGCAGTTGATCGCCACGAAGGGCTTCGAGGCCCGCGGGCTGTTGCGGTGGAGGGCGCGCGCCACCAGCTCCTTGCCGGTGCCGCTCTCGCCGTAGACGAGCACGGTCGCGTCTGTCGGCGCCACCTTGGCGATGAACCGATAGACCTCCTGCATCTGGGGACTCTCGCCGACCATGTCGTGCTGGAGGTCGATCTCCTGGCGCAGGCGCCGGTTCTCGGCGCTCAGGCGCTCGCAGTATAGCGCCGTCTCCAGCGCCCGGCCGGAGACCGACCCGATGGCCGTCACCAGTTGCAGGTGATCCTCGTCGAATTCCACCCGCGGATCCGACGAGGCCAGGTAGATGACGCCGAGCGGCCGGTCCGCTCCGGCCAGCGGAGCCGCCAGCATCGAAGCGCGGCCGGTCTTGGAGCCATGGCTAAGGATGGCCAGATCCTCGCGATAGCATTGCTGAACCAGCGGACCGGGCGCTTCGACCGGCTCGCCTGGCTCGGACCCCCGTCTTCGGCCGAACGACCAGATCGGCTCGCCGGGCTCGGATTCCATCAGCAGAAGGGCCGCCTCGGAGGCCGGCGTGGCGTCGAAGAGGATGTCGATGAGCTCGCCCGCGAGCGCTTCGACGCCGCTCGAGGCCCGCACCGTCATGCTCACGCGCAGCATTGCCTCCAGGTTCCGCGCCAGGCGCGAGGCGGACGTGGCGGCCGCCAACGCCTTCTTGGGCTCCAGATAAAGCGACTCCTGCCGCGGAATCTGGAACAAGGTCCGCGTCTCCAGATCCTCGGCCTTGCGCAGATAAGCGCTCGGCGGGGCTTCCTCCTCCTGCTGGCGCACGAGAAACAGCAGGCGGCAGCCTCCCAGCCGCACTTCGTCGCCGTGCTCGAGAAGGCGCTCTTGCACCGGCAGGCCGTTGACGAACGTCCCGTTCCGGCTGTTGCAGTCGACGATTCGGACGCCGCCGTCGGCGAGCTTCTTCAGCACGCAGTGGCGGCGCGAGACCGACGGGTCGCGAATCGTCACCGCATTGGTAGGGTGGCGCCCGATCGATACTTCTTCCTGGGCCAGGGTCAGGACTCGGCCCTGCAGCGGGCCGTCGAGGCCGACCAGCCGTGGCTGAGCGAAAGTTCTTGCGGGCGAGGCTTCCGCTGCGGATCCGTTCGAGCTTGCCTGGGGCGTCACCTGCATTCAAGAGCATACCTCAGGCGGCGCGCCGGGGAAAGCTCAAAGCACCACTCGCGTGTCGCCCTGACGGAGCGTGACGCGCTCGCGGTCCAGGTATTCGAGCAGGGGGATGGCGTACTTGCGAGACACGCCGGTCCAGTCCTTGAACTCCGCCACCGTGAACCGCTCGCCGCGGTGGGCGGCGACCAGTCCTCTTAAGCGGTCGAGGGCGGAGGCGTGAAACACCAGCTCGTCGCCCAGCCGAACGAGGCGCTTCTCGCGCAGCAGGATTTGCAGCAGGGCCCGGGCCCGCGCGGGCGCAACGCCGCATTGCGCCAGCACGTCGGAAGTCGGCGGCACCGCCAGGCCGGCCTGCTCGAAGGCGCGCTCGATCCGGGCCAGCGCCTCAGCCTCTTCCTCCCGCAGCCGGACGGCGTGCTCCGCCAAGCGCACCAGGTCCCCTTCCGCCACGATCCGGGGCGCGGCGCCGATCGCGGCATCCAGCAGGAACGAGGGCCCTCCGCCCAGTTCCCGTGCGCGCAGCGCCTCTCGGGGCATGCCCGGCAGGAGCGGGTTGGCGCGGTGGAACTCCTCGAGAGCGGCCACGAGGCGCCGGGCCAGCGCCTCCAGCGCCGCGCCTGTAATCAGCCATGGCTCCGGCTGGGGCAGGAACACCACGGGCCCGGCGCCCGCCGCGGCTTCGATTTGCGCCGCAGTCAGACCGGTCCTGGCCACCAGTTCCGCCAGCGGCAGGCCGTGGGGCGAGGCGCCCGCCAACAGGGTCAGGCGTTCGGCGGCCGGCGCGCCGGCCAGCGCTTTCAGCCGCTCGGCGGTTTGCGGCCGCCGCAGG
>JBBIMZ010000449.1:0-3708 GCA_037444135.1 Solibacteraceae bacterium | reverse complement strand
CATCCCGCACGGCGACGAGCGCGTCCTGGCCGGCGATCACATCTACGTCATGACGCGCGAAAGCGATCTCGGCGATGTGATGGCGTTCCTGGGACTGCGGCAGGCCGAGCGGCTCGAGCGCGTCTTCATCCTCGGCGGCAAGCAGATCGGCATCCTCGCCGCCGAGAAGCTCGAAGAGCAGGGCGTGGCCGTCAAGCTCTTCGAGCGGGACCTGGAGCGCTGCCGCAAGATCTCCGAGATCCTGCGCGAGACGATCGTCGTGCACGGCGACGGCACCGACGCCGCCACGCTCCAGCAGGAGAACATTCGAGGCGTCAGCGCCTATCTGGCGCTCAGCGACGACGACGAAGACAACCTGATCGCGTCCTTGCTGGCGCGGCGTCTGGGGGCCAAGAAGGTGGTGGCGCTGATCAACCGCGTCAACTATCTGCCCATGGCCCAGATTCTCGGGATCAACACGTCGGTGAGCCCGCGCCTGGCTACCGTCGACCGCATCCTGCAATTCGTCCGCAAGGGCCAGGTCATCTCCGTCACCACGTTCCGCGAGGAGGAGGCCGAGGCGATCGAACTGGTCGCTTCGGCGCGTTCGCGCTATGTAAACCGGAAATTGAAAGAACTCCGCTTCCCTGCGGGCGCGATCGTCGGCGCGGTGGCCAGGCCGGACGGCGAGGTGATCGTCCCGCGCGGCGAGGCCATGATCCACCCCGGCGACCGCGTGATCTTTTTCACTCTCGAGCGGGCCGTGGCCGAGCTCGAGTCCGCCTTCCTGGCCGAGCGGGAGAAGCAGCGCCGGTGATCCGCCTCGGCGCGGTGCTCCACATCGTCGGTTTGTTTCTGATGGTGCTGGCCGCGACGATGGCCGTCCCGCTCGTTTACGCGCTGGCCGGACCCGGCGGCGGACTGCGCCCGCTGGCCGCCGCCGCGGGCACGAGCCTGGCGGCCGGTTTGGCCCTCTTTGTGGCGTTTCCGCGCCCGGAAACGGACCTCACGCGGCGCGAAGGCGTGCTGCTGGTGGCGCTCACTTGGGGCGCCGTCTGCTGCTTCGGCGGCCTGCCGTTTTATTTTTCTCCGTCATTTGCTTCTCTGACCGACGCCGTCTTCGAAGCCGCCTCCGGCTTCACCACCACGGGAGCGACCGTTCTCGAAAAAGTCGAAGTGCTGCCGCCGGCCATCGGCCTGTGGCGCTGCTTCACGCACTGGCTGGGAGGCATGGGGATCGTCCTGCTCGGCGTGGCCATCCTGCCGCTGCTCGGCGCCGGGGGCATGCACCTGTACCGGGCCGAATTCTCCGGCGCCAGGTCGGAGAAGCTGAAGCCGCGCGTCACCGAAACAGCCCTCGCGCTCTGGCGCATCTATGTGGCGCTCACGCTGGCCGAATACGTCGCGTTGCGCCTGGCGGGCATGGATCCTTTCGAGGCCGCCTGCCATTCGTTTTCCACACTCGGCACCGGCGGCTTCTCCACGCGCACGGCGAGCGTCGCCGGCTTCCAGAGCCCTCTCATCGAGCTCATCGTGATCGCCTTCATGATCCTGGCCGGCATCAACTTCACCCGCCATTACCAGTTGTGGCGCGAGCGACAGGTGCGCGGCTTTTTCGGCGACGTCGAAATCCGCGCGTACCTGCTGATCCTGCTCGCCGCCGGCGCGTTGGTCGCCGCCAGCCTCGCCGGGCAGGGCGGCTACAGTTGGCCGGAGGCGGTTCGCAAAGCCCTGTTTCAGGTCGCTTCGATCCTCACCACCACCGGCTTCGTCACCGACGACTTCGAGCGTTGGCGCCCGCTGCCGCAACTGCTCCTGCTCGCCTTGATGTTCGTCGGCGGCTGCACCGGATCGACCGCCGGCGGATTGAAGGTGGCGCGCATCGTGCTCCTCGGCCTCGTCGTCCGGCGCCAGTTTCGCCGGATCGTCGAGCCCCGCGGCGTCTTCGCCGTGCGCCTCGGCGGGCAGGCCGTACCGGAAGAGACGATCCAGAGCCTGCTCAACATGGTCTACCTGGCGCTGCTGGTCTTCTTCGCCGCCTCGGCCGTCCTGGCCGCCCAGGGCGCCGACCTCATCACCAGCATCTCCGCCGCGGCCGCGGCGATGTTCAATATCGGCCCCGGCCTCGGTTCGGTCGGACCGGCCGAGCATTACGGCCATCTGCCCGCGCTCTCCAAGTGGGTGCTGGCCGCCGCCATGCTGTGCGGGCGCCTGGAGTTCTACACGGCCCTCGTCATCTTCACGCCGGTGTTCTGGCGCAAGTGATCCTCAGCCCTCCCAGGACATGCGCCAGAAGTCGCGTTCGGCTTCGAGGACGCGGTTGAATTGCGCCTGCGCCCCCTCGTGCGGATAGCGCTCAGCCAGTTGGCGCAGCGAGTCGACGTAGGCGGCGAAGACGGGATTCGACCAGCGCTCGATGAACTCGGCGTAGGGGCCCCGGGGCTCGAGCGCGCTCCAGGCCGCCAGATAGGACACTTCGACGCCGTAGAGCATCGCCAGCAACACGCCGAGCGGGTGCGAATACGCCGCCCGCATCAGCAAATCGCAATAACCCTGGCAGACCGGGTGCGGCTTCACCTCCAGATCCACCCCGAGTCGCGCGGCGTGCTGCTCGAACCAGCCCAGTTCACTGTCCAGCGCCACCAGGCCTTGGATCAAAGTCCCGTGACAGTCCCGCCGCGCCTTGGCCAGCACGATCGCCTGGAAGCCCAGGAGCGTGTTGGCGAACAGGTAGTCCTGCGACAGCCAGCGCGCGAGCGCTTCGCGGGGCAGCGTCCCCGCCGCCACCGCGTCGAGAAACGGAGACGCGGTCGCCTCGCGCCACAGCGCTCCGGCATTGCGAATCAGGTCGGAATCGAAAGCCCCGGCCATGACCCGTGCCTGCGGAATCGCTTTCAGTGTACTAAAATGCACCCGCGGCTATAATCGGACCAGTGGATGCGCTGACCGCCTTCTACCAGCTTTGCGACCCGTTGCGCCCGCTCGAAGCGCACGAGGCCGATCTCTACGTAGACTGGCAGAACCAGATCGGTCCGGACGATATCAAGATCCGCCTGGCCAACAGCATCGCGTTGAGCGCCGGCATTCCGGTGACGCGCCTGTTCACCGGCCACCGCGGCACGGGCAAGACCACCGAACTCAAGCGCGTCAAGCAACGGCTCGAGAGCGGCCGGGCGCGCCGCAAGATTTTCGTCTCGTTTCTCGAAGCTGAGCCGGCGCTCGACCTTCAGGACGTCACCGCCCCGGACGTGGTCTTTCACATGGTCCGCCAGCTCGTCTCCGATCTCCGCGCCGCCGGCATGGAATTCGCCTGGACGCGCTTCACCCAGTTCTTCAAAGAGTTCGGCGCGCTGCTGCGCTCGGAGGTCGAGCTCAGGAACGTCGAAGTGGGCGCAGACCCCGTCAGGTTCGGGCTTGTGCTCAAGGAAGTCCCGCGCGCGCGGCCCATCCTGCGGCGGCTCCTCGAAGAGCGCCTGCCCACTATCTACGACCTCGTGAACGAGGAAATTCTCCGGCCGGCGCGAAAACACCTCCGGGAACACGGCGACTATGACGACATCCTGCTGATCGTCGACCAGCTCGACCGGATCCCGCAGAAAGTCATCAACGACCGCGGCCTCACCAATCACGAGAACCTCTTTCTGGACAGCGCCGCCACGCTGCGCGCGCTCGCCTGCGACGTCCTCTATACAGTGCCCATCGAGCTGGCCTACAGCCTGCGCCGGGTGA
>JBBIMZ010000448.1:0-3710 GCA_037444135.1 Solibacteraceae bacterium | reverse complement strand
GAAAGCAAGGTACTGGAGGTGCTCGCCGGCTGCCTCCATCATCTCCCGCGCCCAGTTGACCGATTCGCCGCCGGCCCGGCCGTCTTCGCCCCAGCCGATCAGCTCGATCCGGGGATCGGCTTGCCGCATCGCGCGGGCGAACTCGGCCGTCTTGCGAGCCGCGGTCCGGGCGTCGAAGCCGTTCGGATCGTAGGAAGTCTCATTGCCGATTTGCCAGAAGCGCACGCGGAAGGGTTCGGGGAAGCCGTGCGCGGCGCGCTCGGGGTGCCCGGGCTGATTGGCGTAGGCGACCCACTCGGCGGCCTCGGCTGCTCCGGCGGTGCGGATGTTGCCGTTGTCCTCCATGAAGCGGCGCCGCCCGTCGGATTCGAAATTCACCGCGATCAGCGGCTCGGCGCCGACGCGGCGGCAGAAGTCGACCAGCTCGGCGGTCCCGACCTGGTTGCTCTCATAGCCGCCCCAGAGCAGGTTGCGCATGAAAGGGCGTTTTTCGCGCGGCCCGACGCCTTCGCGCCAGCGGTAATAGTCGGTGAAGATCCCGCCCCAGCGGATCATCGTCGGGGCCAGCTCGCGCGTGACGGCGACGACGTCTTCGCGCCAGTCTTTGCGGCGGTGGTCCCAGGCGGCCTCGACGGAGCCGTCGGTGGTGCCGAGCGGTTCCATGAACTGCATATAGAGGTACGGGGAAAGGGCAAAGCGCGGTTCCGGATCCACCTCGATGGCTTCGGGCGGCGACGGCAACGCGAGGGCGCCGCCCGTTTGCAGAATCTGACGCCGGGTGGCCAGTTCGGTCAATGCTCGCAGCTTATCATGGTGCCGTCACGGGCGCAGCGCCGCCAGCATGTCGAAGAATTCGGGGAACGAGACCGAGGCGGCGTCCGCATTCTCGATCCGGCACGGGCCCCCGGCGACGAGCGCGGCGACGGCGAAGGCCATGGCGATCCGGTGATCTCCGAACGAGTCCAGTTCGGCGGCGGCGAATGTCTGGCCGCCGGGAACGAAAAAACCATCCTCGCGCGTCTCGACCTTGGCGCCCATGCGGCGGAGGTTCTCGGCCACCGAAGCGATGCGGTCGGTCTCCTTCACGCGCAATTCGGCGGCGTCGCGGACCTCCAGCCCTTGCTCGCTCTTTGCGCCGAGAACGGCCAGCACTGGAATTTCGTCGATCAGCGCGGCCGTGAGCGCCTTCTCGATGAGGCCGCCGCGTACGGAGGCGCTTCGCACCTCGAGATCGCCGACCAGCTCGCCGCTCCGGCGCTCGATGCCGAGCACCCGGATGTCGGCCCCCATCGACAAGAGAAAGTCCAGCAGGGCGGCCCGCGTCGGGTTCAGGCCCACGCGCTCGACGACGATATGGCTGCCAGGCACGAGCGTCGCCGCCACCAGAAAAAAGGCCGCCGAGGAGAGATCTCCCGGAACCTGAAATTCGCCCGCGCGGAGGCGCGCCGGGCCGCGGACGCGGATGCACCGGCCCTCGACCTCGACCTCAGCGCCGAACTCCCGGAGGGCGATTTCGGTGTGGTCGCGCGTCGGGACCGGTTCGACGACCGTAGTCTCGCCGGGCGCGAACAGCCCGGCCAGCAGGACGCATGTCTTCACTTGGGCGCTGGCGATTGGCAGCGAGTAAGCGATCGGGCGGAGGGGCCGGCCCTCGATTTCGAGCGGCGGAAAGCGGCCGTCACGCGCGCGGATCACGGCGCCCATTTCGCGGAGCGGTTGCATGATACGGTCCATCGGCCGCCGCGCGAGCGACGCATCGCCGGTGATGCGGCTGGCGAACGGCTGCGCCGCCAGCACGCCGCTGAGCATGCGGATGGTCGAGCCGGAGTTGCCCGCGTCGATCGTCTCGCGAGGCGCCTCGAGGCCCGCAAGACCCCGCCCGTGGATTAGGACCTCGGAAGCCTGCCGCTCGATCGGGATCCCCAGCGCCGCCAGGGCGCCGAGCGTCGAGGCGCAGTCGGCGCCCGTCGAGTAATTCTCGATCCGCGTGGGTCCTTCGGCGAGGGCGGCCAGGATCGCATAGCGGTGCGAAATCGACTTGTCGCCGGGCAGGCGGACCGTGCCGCGCAAGGGGCCGGCGGGCGCGATCGTCACGGCCGGCATGGTTTGCCGCGCTGCCCGGCTCCGGGCCACAATAAACGAATCAGCATCTCAACGACAGTCTAACAACGAGGTTACCGGTCTTATGATGACACGCCGGCATTGGATGATCAGTCCGCTGGCGGCCGCGTTTCCGGCGGCCGAGCCGAGAAACGTGGTGATCGCGAGCGCCAACGGAGAGCGCGCCTGCGCCAGGGCGATGGAGATCCTCCGCGCCGGCGGCGACACCCTGGACGCCGTCATCGCCGGCGTGGCGATCAACGAGGACGATCCGGAAGACACCTCGGTCGGCTACGGCGGCCTGCCGAACGAGGAAGGCGTGGTCGAGCTCGACGCCTCGGTGATGCACGGGCCGACGCGCCGCGCCGGCGCGGTGGCGGCGCTGCGAAACATCCGCCATCCGGCGCAGGTGGCCCGGCTGGTGATGGAGCGAACCGACCATGTGATGCTGGTGGGAGAAGGGGCGCTCCGGTTTGCCCGCGCTTACGGGTTCCCGGAAGAGAATCTGCTGACCGAGAAGGCCCGCCTGGCCTGGCTGGTGTGGAAGCAATCCCTGCGGGACGCCGGCGGCCGCAACAACTGGACCGACGGACTGGATGCTCCTGTCGGCCCGCCGCCGGCCGCGCTCAAGAGGCACTTTCCCCATATCGACGAGGCGACGCTCGCCTGGGCCTGGCGCGTCGCGGTCGATCCGCCCACCGGGACCATCAACTGCCTGGCCCTGAACGTCAAGGGGGAGATGTCGGGCGTGACGACCACGAGCGGGCTGGCCTGGAAGATTCCCGGCCGCGTCGGGGACTCGCCGATTCTCGGCGCCGGGCTCTACGTCGACGGGGACATCGGAGCCGCCGGGTCCACCGGACGGGGCGAGGCCAATCTGTACAACCTAACGTCGTTCCTCATCGTCGAGTTGATGCGGCGCGGGATGCACCCGAAAGACGCCGGGCTCGAAGGCCTGCGCCGCATCAAGGCGAACACGGTCGAGAAGCGCTTGCTCAACGCGCGCGGCGAGCCGAATTTCAACATCAACTTCTACATCGTCAACGCCAAGGGAGAATACGCCGGTGTGTCGATGTACGGGGGCGAGCGCGCGCGGTTCGCCGTCTGCGACGAGAAGGGGGCGCGGCTCGAACCGCTGGAGCCGCTGCTCCAGGGCAGCCCAAGCGACGAGTAGCAGCGGCGCCGGCGCGAACGTCCGGGACGCGCTCAGCGGCCGCGGCCGTACTTCCGCAGGATCTCGCGGACGCGGTCGATCGGGATGGCCTCGGCGCGCCGGGAACCCGCCGTGACGGTCGTGGCCTGGAAGAGCGAGTTGTAGACCGCCTCCTCG
Source organism: Solibacteraceae bacterium (assembly GCA_037444135.1). GTDB lineage: Bacteria > Acidobacteriota > Terriglobia > Bryobacterales > Bryobacteraceae > CALKXJ01. The sequence goes on along the minus strand of JBBIMZ010000448.1, from coordinate 280 downwards.
GTCGCCTCCAAGGCCGCCTGGAAAAGGGGGGAGACCGCGTCGACCGGCAGAATGGCCCGCGGCTGCGGCGCGTCCTCGCCGGCGCGGTAGCGCATCTCGGGCGACGTCGAGAACGCGATGGCGAAGTCGCCGCTGCCATTGCCGTAGGACGAACCCGTGCGGGCCAGACCGAAGAGGGCCCGCGCCGCCAGGCGCGTGAGGTCGCGCGCGTCGAGCGGGGCATCGGTGGCCACCACGATTATTTTTTATATGTTTGGGGTTGCAACGTGTTCTTCACCCC
>JBBIMZ010000447.1:0-3718 GCA_037444135.1 Solibacteraceae bacterium | reverse complement strand
CTCGCTGCGCCGCCAGAAATCGGCGCCGTAAGAAGTCCCGATCACCGGCAGCCTGTGTCTTGCAGCGAGCTCCCCGATCCGGCTGACCGCCTCGTCGGGTTCGAGCGCCGTGTGCATCAGCTCGAGAAAGTCCATGCCCGCCCACGCCAGGTCGGCGAAGATCTGCTCGAGGATGCCGTAGATGTCGTAGCCGGGACGCGGGGCCGCGTAGACCCACGGGTGGGCGCCGACGGGAATCGAAGCCGGCGAGGGGCGTTCCGCCTGTCGGAGGGCGCCGACGCTGCTCAAAAAGGCCCGGCGTGTGGCGAGCATGGAAAGTGGCCTAGAACGAGAATCCGACGAGCAGTTCGACCTGATTCGGCGAGGCTCGAAAGCCGGGCTGCACGTCCGGCACGCTCCAGCGCGTGTAGCGCAGCTCGGGCGAGATCCGAATGATGACGGCGTTCAGCCGCAGGCCGGCAGCAAGCACGAATCCGTCGGCCCCGGAGTTGAACCGGAGCAGGTTGTTGAGGCGCCGGTGACTCCAGCCCGCGCCGACGTAGGGACTCGCCGGCACGTCGCGGAAGCGGTACTTGCCGATGACCGGGAAGTCCCAGACGCCGCCGGTGAATTCCGCCCTTTGAATGCTCCGCGGCAGCGTGGCGCCGCCCGCCTCGCCCTCATAGCCGACGCGCCGGTAGAGCGCGTCGACTTCGACGCCGAGCCCGAGCGGCAGGTCGACGTCCACCATCAGACCCAGCGTCCAGTGCGAGGGCAGGTTCTTCAGGGCGGGCGCGGCCACCGTCTCGGTGATGCTGTTGAGGGGAGCGCCGGCTTTGACGCCCACATGCAGTTGCGCCAGAACGGGACAAGCCGGAAGCAGAGCGAGCGCGATGGTTAGCCTCATTCCTCCATCCTACGGGAGTTACGGCTGCTGCCGCCGCCAGACGATCCGCCCGTCGACGAGCGTCGCCACCGGCCCGCCTCGAAAGCGCCTCCCGTGGAACGGCGAGTTCTTGCTTTTCGACAGCGACTGGTTGACGTCGTAGGTCCACTCCAGTTCGGGGTCGAAAATCGTGATGTCGGCGGCGGCGCCGGGCGCCAGGCGCCCGCAGTCGAGCCCGAACACCCGGGCCGGGCCCACGGTGAACAGCTCCACCAGGCGCAGCAGGGAAATCCGGCCGCTGTGCACCAAGCGGTCCAGCGCGACTGCCAGCGCCGTCTCCAGGCCGATGATGCCGAACGGACACCGGTCGAACTCCTGCATTTTCTGGTAGCCGGTGTGCGGCGCGTGATCGGTGGCGATGGCGTCCACCACCCCGGCGGCGACGGCGTCGATCAACGCCTCGACGTCGGCGGCGCTGCGCAACGGCGGCTTCATCTTGTAGTTGCTGTCATAGGGGATGCTGTCGGCGTCGGTGAGCGCAATGTGGTGCGGCGTCACCTCGCAGGTCACAGGCAGGCCGCGCGATTTGGCGCAGGCGATCATCGCCGCCGAGTTTTTCGAGGACAGGTGCGCGACGTGGTAGCGCGCGCCGGTCAGTTCGCACAGGAGTAGATCGCGCGCCACCATTACGTCCTCGGCAGCCGCGGGGATGCCCCCGAGCCCGCGGCGGACCGATTCGACCCCCTCGTGCATGTCGCCGCCGGCGCTCAGGTTCAGATCCTCGCAGTGCTGGACGATGGTCAGCCCGAAAGAGCGCGCCATCTCCATCGCCCGGCGCATCACGCGCGCATTCATCACCGGCTGGCCGTCGTCGGAGATGGCGACGGCCCCGGCCTCCTTGAGCGTGCCGATCGGCGCCAGCTCCTCGCCCCGGCTGCCCTGCGTCGCCGCGCCGATCGGATGCACCTTGACGCTGGCGCAACGGCGGGCCTGCTCGAGGATGTATCCGGTGACGGTGGCGCTGTCGTTCACCGGATCGGTATTCGGCATGGCGCACACGCGCGTGAAGCCTCCGGCGGCCGCGGCGCGGGTACCCGTTTCGATCGTCTCGGCGTGCTCCAGACCCGGCTCGCGCAGGTGGACATGGATGTCGACGAATCCCGGCGCCACCACCAGACCGGCCGCGTCGAAGATCTCCGCCCCGCCGGCTTCCAGGCCTTCGCCGACGGCCGCGACGAGAGAGTCCTCGATCAACACGTCCGCCACCCGGTCCCGGCCCGAAGCCGGATCGATCACGCGTCCGTTCCTGATCAGCAATTTCCCCATGGCTATCCCAAGATCCTTTCGAGCACCGCCATGCGCACGGCGACGCCGTTCTCCACCTGGTTGAGGATCGCTGAACGCTGCGAGTCGGCCACTTCGGAGGAGATCTCCCGGCCGCGGTTGATCGGGCCGGGATGCATTACGAAGACGTCGGGCTTGGCCAACTCGAAGTGATCGAGCGTCAGCCCGTAGAAAGAGAAGTACTCCGACCTCGGAAAGGCCGTTTCGTGCTGCCGTTCGAGCTGTACGCGGAGCATCATGATGACGTCGGCGCCGCGGAGGGCTTTCCTCATGTCGTACTCGATGGCGACGCCGGGAGCGATCGCCGCCAGTTGCGGCGGCACCAGCGGCGCCGGCCCGCACAGAATGATTTCGGCGCCGAATTTCGACAGCAGAAAGATATTCGAGCGCGCCACGCGGCTGTGAATGATATCGCCGATGATGGCCACCCGCAGGCCTTCGAGCGCGGGCTTGCGGTCCAGAATCGTGCGGGCGTCGAGCAGCGCTTGCGTGGGGTGCTCGTGCGTGCCGTCACCGGCGTTAATGATCGGAATATCCAGATGCCGGGCGAGAAAGTGCGGCGCTCCGGAGGAGGCGTGCCGCATCACGATCGCATCCGGCCGCATCGCGGCAAGCGTGTTCAGCGTGTCCACCAGCGATTCGCCTTTCGAGAGGCTCGAGCCGGCGGCGGTAATGGTGACGGCGTCGGCGCCCAGCCGCTTGGCCGCGATCTCGAAGCTGGTGCGCGTCCGCGTCGACGGCTCGAAGAACAGATTCACCACCGTCTTGCCGCGCAGCCGGTCCAGCCGCTGGAACGGCCGTCCGGGGGGCGCCTGAAAATCCTTCGCGCGCGCCAGGATCGCTTCGATCTCCTCGCGCGTCAGATCCTCGATTCCAAGTAATCCAGCGGGCATGACTTTTTTCAGCGTTGGGCAAGTTTTTCGGTCAGGATCACGCGTTCTTCGCCGTCGGTTTCCCGCAGGCGGACTTCGACCGAGCGGCCCGGCTCGGCCGGAATCACCCGGCCGACGTAGGTGGCTTCGATCGGCAGTTCGCGGCGGCCGCGGTCGATCAGCACGAGCAGCTCGACCCGGTCCGGCCGGCCATGATCGAAGAGCGCGTTGAGCGCCGCGCGGACCGTCCGGCCCGTGTAGAGCACGTCGTCGACCAGAATCACGTCCTTCGCAGTAACCGGGAAGGGAATTTCCGTCGCCGTCACCACCGGCTGCGTGGCGATCGGCGACAGATCGTCGCGATAGAGCTGAATGTCGAGGCTGCCGACCGGAATCCGAAGCTTCTCGACGGCTTCGATCTTGTCGGCCAGCCGCCGCGCCAGGGGTGCTCCGCGCCGGCGAATCCCGATGAGGGCGAGCTTTTCCAGTCTGTCGGACTTCTCCAGAATCTCGTGCGCCAGCCGCACCAGCGTGCGATCGATCTCGGAGGCGCTCATCAACCGGGCGATCTCGCGAATCTGCTCCGTCATCCGCCGCGCGCGCTCCGCTTCAGCGTACCACAGGGCCCTCAGAAGCG
>JBBIMZ010000446.1:0-3724 GCA_037444135.1 Solibacteraceae bacterium | reverse complement strand
CCGGTAGGCGGCGAGCGGCTGCTGGAGAACCACGCGCCCGATGCGTTCGTCGAGCAGGGCGGCATGAAGCAGATAGACGCCCGCCGCCCCTGTGCCGAGCCCTGCGATCCGGGCCGCATCGACATCCGGGCGCGACGCCAGATAATCCACCGCCCGGAGGATGTCCTCGGTGCGCATTCCAGGCAGGCTCGTTCCGACCACGGCGGCGCGGAAGGCCAGGGCGAAATCGCCGATCAGATTCGGCGGACCGGCGGGCGCGGTCTCCGGCGTCCCGCGCGGCTGGATCGCCAGCACGACGTAACCAGAGCCGGCGAGCGCCTCCAGATCCCCCCGCGGGGCCGCCTGCGCATCCTTCGGCCGCAAATCCACCGCCACCACCGCGGGCAGTTTCCCCTCGCGCGCAGGAACCAGCAGGAGTCCGGTGACCGCCACGCCCCGCTCGACCTCGAAGGAGATCAGCTCGGCCGAATAGCCGGGGCGGACCACGCGCCGGTGCACGCGGAGCTCAGGCGGCGCGCCGCCCGGTCTGGCGCTCACGCCGGCGATTTCACCAAAGCGTTCGATCAGGCGCGCTCGCAGCACCGCAATCTCGCCGGGGGAACTTGCGGCCGCTCGAGGCGCCATGAGGCCCGCGGCGCGCTTGCGGTTGAGCGTGAACACGGTCTCGCCGCCGAGCGAATCGGCCACCTGGCCCGTCTCCGTGCACCAGAGGTTCTCCGGCGGATCCAGCTCCGCCGGCTGCTCGCGCGGATCTCCCTGCCCTTTGTTGAGGTGGCGGAGGAAGAAGCTGTAAATGGCTTCGCGCGACTGGAGCGGGACGCCGTGCGGCCCCGGCCCGACGAACCATCCCAGGCGCTCGGCCGCGCCGAACGCGCCCCTTCGAGCGGGAAGAAATCCTCGATGGTCGAAGCGATCAAATACGGCTTGGGCGCGAACAGTTCGACGTAATCGGCGATGTTCAGCCCTTCGGCGAGGAAGCGCGGGAAGGTTTGCTCGGCATCCTGCGGGCCCAGTTTGGTGAGCAACTCCTCCCAACTGGTGATGTAGCAGGCGGGCGCGGCCGCCTGAACGCGCTCGTCCAGCGCGGCGATGTACGCCGTCAGCGTGCCGCCGCCGGAGCAGCCGGTGCAGCCGATCCTCTTGGGATCGACGTCCTTGCGCGTCAGCAGGTAGTCGATGCCGCGCATGCCGTCCCAGATGCGGTAGCGCGCCACGTTGTCGCCGATCAGGAAGGCGTGGCCGTTGGCGTGGCTGTGCTCCTGGGTCGGCCCGCCGACCTTGGAAGCCCTCAGATCCGGGTCGTAGTATTGCAGGCGCTCGCCCTGCCCGATCGGGTCGTACTTCAGCACCACGAAGCCTTTCCGCGCCAGGCCGAGCGCGGTATCGCGCTCGCTCTCCTTTCCTCCCGGGCTGTGGCCCACGGGCATCAAAATGGCCGGGAACGGGCCGCTGCCTTGCGCCGGCACGTAGACGTTGGCGGTCACATGAAAGCCGGGAAGGCTCTCATAGATGATCTCTTCGAAGCGATAGTCGCCCCGTTCGACCGTGCCGGTGTGCCGGACATTGAGCGGCCCGCGCTCTTCGGGCAGACCCCCGATGAGCCGCAGGATCTTCTCGCGCACTTCCTTTTGCCGGCGCTCGGCCTCCTGGCGCGTCGTGATGGCGGCGACGCGGCGCGCCCGCTCTTCGAGCAGCCGCAGGCCGATCTCGTTCAGACGCTGCGTGAGCTGCTGATGCGGACCCTCGCCGGCGCGCGTAAACACGACCCAGTCCTGCCCGATGGCGGCGGACGCGGCTGAAAACCAGCACGCAGCCGCCCACAGGCCCTGCCGGAACATCTGCATTCGAGACATACTGGCGTTGCTCTCCTACCTGACGAACTGAAACGAAAACACGTCCGCGTTGCGCAGCTCCAGCCGCAGGCGGACCGCTTTGCCGGCGAGCGCGGCGACGGAGGCCCCGCGGCTCCAGACGACGGTGCGGGCAATCGCGTCGCCCCGCATCGCGGCGCAATCCTCGATGCGGTAGCCTTCGACCGGCCGCCCGTCCTCGGCTTCGAATCCGGCGCGGAGGGTGCCGTCGCGCCCCGTCCTGAAGTTGAGCACCAGACGCTCGCCGGAGAACTGCAGCGGCCGCGTCAGCAGCATCCCGCCTTTGACTGCCCGGACGGAAACGAAGCCGTCGATGCGGAAGGTGAAGCGCCGGAGGCGGCTCGCCGGACCACGGTAATACGCCTCGGTGGCGTAGACCGAATATTCATCTCTGGCGCCCGGCAGGCGCACCATCCCCCAGGCCATGTAGTTGCTCCGGTTGCCCGCGCGGTCCTTGGGAGCGGTGACCGGAATGAGCGGATCGGGCCAGCGGCGGAAGGTGCGCCCGTCGCGGCTCGTCATGAACACCGGTTCGACCTGCTCGCCGCGCTCCGGCCAGAAGCGCGTGGGAAAACCAAGGAACAGGTGCGGCGCGCGTTCGTAGGCCAGAATCGCATTCGTGTAAAGATGCTCTCGCGGCGCGCCCGGGTACTCCAGCCAGAGCGGCTCCGTCCAATGGAGAAAGTCGCTCGAGGTCGACGTCAGAATGTCGCGCACTTTGTCGCGAAAACCGCGGTGGAATTCGACGTAGCGGCCCCGGACGGCGTCCCAGAAAGCCAGATTCTGCGAATCGAAGGCGCCTTCGGTGATCACCGGCGCCGAGCGCACGAGCTTCCAATGGATGCCGTCGGCGGACTCAAAAGCGTACAGGCCGTGCGCCGCCGGCTTTTCGCCGCGGGCGAGCGCCTTGTAGCGCGCCTCCGGCGGGCAGGCGGGATTGGCGTCCCGGAACGGCGTGAAATTGTGCGCCCCCGGGCCGTCCCAGACGATGTTGTTGCGCCGGGAGCCGTCGAACTCGAACAGGCCGAGCTCGGGTTTGACCCAATGGGTGCCGTCGCGGCTCTCGGCGTAGCAGGTCACCTCGCGGTGCGCGGGCTTGCCGGCCGCTTCATCGAAGTGGGAGCCGCGGTAGTACATCCGGTAGCGGTCGCTGTCCTGGAAAATGGTGAAGTACGCGGACGTGTTGCCCTCCCACGGCCGGTCGGCCACGAGGACGACTTCGCGCGGCACGGGACGGTGCAGCTCGAGCCGGGCGTCGCCTTCGAGCTTCTCGATCAGGTAGTGGTCGACGAACAACTCCAGGCGCCCGACGATGTCGAACCCCTGGCCGGAGGCGGGCGCCGCCCAGCACACCGCCGTGAGAAGCAACGCTGTCGCGCGGAACATCTCAGGCCATTGTAGGCTGCGCGGGGACCGGCCGGGTCCTGGTGCTCTTGCCGCGGGCGGTGTCATACTGTACGGTTGTCACGGAGGCAAGCCGCATGCAGCGGAGAACATTTCTGAGTGCGCTGGGAGGCGCAGGCGCGATGGCACAAACGAGCGGGCAAGGCTCGAAGACGAAGTTCTACATTCTTCACCAGTATTTCCTGAAGAACGGGACGCAGATCGGGCGGCTCCACGACTACTTGAGCAAGTCGCTGCTGCCCGTGTTGGAGGCCAAGCTCCCGGGGCCGAAAATCGTCATGCAGGCCCTGGTGGCGCCGCACATGCCGCAGGTGGCCGCGATCTTCGGCGTGCGGTCCGTCGAGGAGTATCTCAGCCTGCGCCGGCGCCTGGTGGCGGATCCGGAGTTCGCCAAGGCCCTGAGCGCCTGGGAGAAGGGGCCCGAACCGCCCACCGAGCACTACACGAGC
>JBBIMZ010000445.1:0-3724 GCA_037444135.1 Solibacteraceae bacterium | reverse complement strand
CGGCGCGGCGCGCCACCAGGAAGCGGGCCGAAGCTTTGCCCGCCAGCTCGCGAAACAGCTCTTCCGGATAGGCGTCCTCGGGGAAACACAGGTTTTCGATTCTGATCACTTGCGGCAGATCGGCGTCCTCGACCCTCGAGACGGTCAGATCGGAACCCGGGAGCCTCATGCGCCGGCGGAAGCGCCACCGTGGATGGCGCTTCGCTATCTGTTCCGACGATACACCACGGCGGTGGGCAGACGCGCCAGTTCGGCGTAGTTCGACAGCCAGGGGGCGAGATCCGGGTAGGCGGCGATCGCCAGGCGCGGGTTGTACGGGCCGAGCCCGTCGACGATGAAGGCGGGCGAGGTCTCCTCAAGGCGGCGGCGGTTGGCGCGTGCCAGCTCCGGCGCCGAGGAGCGGGCATCGACCAGGTGGCGGTCGGCGATCACTCCGGTGAGGGGCTGCGAATCGAGAAACGGTGCGCCCGCCGCCATCCGTGTCTCGACGAAGACGTCGGGGCGGTAACCCCAAACCAGCAAGCTGTCGCCGGGCCGGGCCTGCTGCCGCAGGAAAAGCGCGGCCTGGCGGCTGCCCTCGTACAGGGCCAGGTCGGCCCACCGGTGGGCGCGCCCGGCGACATGGTCGCCCGCCAGCTCCAGGTAACGCGGACCGAAGCGCGCCAGAGGGACCGCGAGCAGCAAGGCGGCCGGCGCGGCCCATCGTCCGAGGAGAACCAGGCCCCGGGCGCCGGCCAGGAGGACGGCCGGGAGCAAGTGGAAGTAGTAGCGTGGAAAGAAGCGCCACCCCGCGGCCACGGCGGCGAGCGAGATCGCAGCCCAGATGCCGAGCCGGTTGGCGTCGGCGCCGCGTTCGCGCCGCCAGTACCAGATCGCTCCGATCACGGCCGCGGCGTGAAATCCCGCCCAATTCGCCGTCCGGCGGAGGCCTTCAAGAAGGGGCGAGGCGAGGAAGGTGTCGCGCGAATAGAGCCATCCCCAGCTCCAGACCTGCTCAACATAGGCGGGAAAAGCCCCGAGGGCGGCGAGCCAGCCGAGCACAACCAGATTCGGCAGCGCGAAGCCCGCCGCCAGACTCCCGACCGAGCGGTATTGCCACGCCAGCGCTGCGGCGAGAACGAAGAGCCCCTTCGTGTGGATGAGCGTGGCGAGGCCGGCCGCCAGGCCGGCGGCGAACGGTTTGCCGCGCCACGCCAGATAGACCGCGGCGGCGTGCGGCGCCACCATCAGCAGGTCCGGCGCCAGGGCCATCACGGCCGAGGGTACGCCGAACGTCAGAAAGAACGCCGCCAGGGCGGCCGCCCAGGCGGCCTCCCGCTGTCCCCATTTCTCGCGGGCGAAGCGCCACAGAAGCCAGCAGGCCAGCGTGACGAACAGCGCTCCGGCCAGACGCAGCTTCCACCCGGTTTCGGCGGCCCAGAGCAGGTAGATGAGCGGCGCCAGCGGCGGCTTGTCGAACCAGAAGTCGCGATAGGGGATCTTGCCGTGGAGCATCTGGATCGCCGCGGCCGCCGGATAGCACTCCTCGACCCAGAGGATGTCCACGTGGCACAGGCGCGCGGCCAGGACGACGGCAAACAGCAGCCCAAATAGGAGGCGCGGGCGCATTCAGGCTTTTCCGAGCAGGCGTTCGAGGGCGGCGCGAAGGCCCGGCCCGTACTGCGGATCCGCCAGAGCGAACTCGACGAAGGTCTCAAAGTAACTGGGGAAATTGCCGATGTCGTAACGCTTCTCCTCCGGAGGCAAGCGCACGGCCAGGACGCGCCGGCCTTCGTCGCACAGCCGCTGGATCGCGTCGGTCAATTGAATTTCGCCGCGGCTGTCCGGCGGGACGCTCCGGATCATGTCGAAGATGACGGGCGAGAAGACGTAGCGCCCCGCGATGGCGAGGTTGCTCGGCGCCTCTTCGGGGTCCGGTTTTTCGACCAGGCGCACGACGCGGCACCAGAAGTCCTCGCCCGGCGAAGTGGCGACGATGCCATAGCGGGCCGTATGCTCCCGCGGCACCTCCTCGACGGCGACGACGCAGCTGGCCCGGCGCTCCTCGAACAGTTCGACCATGCGGGCTACGCAGCGCGATTCCGCGTTCAAGCCCACGATCGAGTCGCCGAGGGCAACCACGAACGGCTGCTCGCCCGCAAAGCTCTCGCCGCACAACACGGCGTCTCCGAGGCCCCTCTGGACTCGCTGGCGCGTGTAGTAAAGGTGTGCGCCGAGGTCCTCGAACTCGATCTGGCGCAGCAGCTCGTCGTTGCCGGTCGCGTTCAGCAGGCTGAGCAGCTCCGGGTCACTGTCAAAGTGGTTTTCGATCGAGCTTTTCTTGCGGCCGGTGATGAACAGGATCTCGCCGATGCCGTTGGCGACGAGCTCTTCGACGACATACTGGACGATGGGCTTGCGGGCCACCGGCAGCATTTCCTTGGGTTGGGACTTGGTGGCCGGCAACAGCCGGGTGCCCTGGCCGGCGACCGGAACGATGGCGCGTCGGATCACTCTCTAAACTATATAACGAGCAAAGCCGTGCCTCCCCTGACCTTGCGGGCCGCACCCGAGGATGCCGGAATGCGCCTGGACCTGTTCCTGCACGCCAAGCTTCCCCAGTACAGCCGGGCGCGCCTGCAAGGCTGGATCCGCCAGGGGCGCGTCCGCGTAGCCGGCCGGCCCGCCAAGCCATCGTTGCTGCTGAAAGGCGAGGAATCGATCGAGGTCGAGCCCGCCGAGCTTCCGCCGCTGCGCGCCACGCCCGAGCCGCTGCCGCTCGAGATCCTCTATGAGGACGCCGATGTGGTCGCGGTCAACAAGCCGGCGGGCATGGTCGTTCATGCCGGGGCGGGCAATTTTCAGGGCACGCTGGTCAATGCTCTGCTGCACCATTTCGGGCGGCTCTCGACCGTGGGCGGGGAGTTGCGACCGGGGATCGTCCACCGGCTGGATCGGCTCACCAGCGGCGTGATTCTGGCGGCGCGCACCGACGCCGCGCACCGGCATCTGGCGGCCCAGTTCGCCGGGCGCGAGGTCGAGAAACAATACCTGGCGCTGGTGCACGGCGAGGTGAAGGGCGAGGCGGGCGTGATCGACCGGCCGATTGCGCGCGACCCGCACCGCCGCACGCGCATGACCGCCCGCCTGGGGGCGGGCCGGCAGGCGCGAACGAGCTATCGCGTGCTGAAGCGGTGGCCGGGTTTCACGTTGCTCGAAGTGCGGATCGCCACCGGCCGCACGCACCAGATCCGAGTGCATCTGGCGAGCGCCGGCCACCCGGTCGTGGGAGACCGGCTCTACGGAGCGCCGGCGCGCATCCCCGGCTTGCCGCCCCTCGGCCGCTTCTTCCTCCACGCGCACCGGGTGAGTTTCCGGAGCCCGGCGACCGGCGAGCGGATCCGCGTGGAAGCGCCGCTCGCGGCCGAGCTCTCGGCGTTCCTCGAGGCGCTCGATCGAAGCGGGAGTCGAGGAAAGACCTCCAGCCTATAATGGAACCAGGGGACGCCATGAAACGAGCCATCGTGATGTTGCTCGCCGCTTTGGCGGCGCCGGCAGTCTGGGCGCAACCCCACAAAGCCGTGGCGCCCAATCGCTTCAGCGAATCCGAGCTGGACGAGAAGACCCGGTTCATCCTGGACGTGACGCGCGTCAATATTCTCTTCACGGTCTCGGACCGGAAGGGTCGTTTCGTGACGGATCTCACGCGGGACGATTTCGAGGTCATCGAAGGCAGGCAGAAGCA
>JBBIMZ010000444.1:0-3725 GCA_037444135.1 Solibacteraceae bacterium | reverse complement strand
GAAGGCGACCGGCAGCGCCAGTTCGCCGAAAGAAGGTTCGCGCGGCTGCTCCAGCGTCACAGCCAGATCTACGATTCCGTAGCGCTCCCGGAGGTGGTCCGTGACGCGCTCCTGGATCCGTCGTTCGATCCGATGCAGCACAAGAACCCGAGTATAGCCTACCGCCGCTCGAGCTCCGGATCCGGTCGGGCCGCCAGCAGGATGACGCTGCCGCGGCCGTGCTGCGGGACCGTGACAGTCAGCGTGTCGCCGTCGTGCGCCGGCAAGGTCGTCCAGGTCCGTCCTTCGTCCAGCGACGCAACGTAGGCGTGGCGCAGGCGGGCGGCGTCGGGCAGGCGCGCGACCACCTTCAGGTCGCGGTCGAAGCCGTCGACCTGACGGAGGTTGCGCCACGCCGAGACCATGGTGATCATCACCGAGCCGTCGCGCAGCCGGAAGATGTTGCCGTCGGTGTGGCGCGGCAGCTCCAGGGCGCGGGGATAAAAGATCCACTTTTTGCCCCGAAACCGCTGGATGAAGGGCAGGTACCGCCTTGCGAGCGCGGCGTTGGCTTCGACGCGCTCGGGCGGCAGCTCTCGGCCCTGCTCGTCGCGCGTTCCGATATCGGAATAGAACATCCCGTAGCGCAGGCAGGTCAGCAGCAGCAACTCGGCGCGGACGCCCGAGCGCCCGTCGAGGATCATCACGTGGCGGCTCAGCCCGGCGTAGCTGGTGGCGGGAATCCAGTCCGGCAGCTCTTCCTCCGGCGTGTGCTCTTCCGCCATGATGCCGTCGACGCCGCGGCAGTCGGCGATCGTGGTGGGCTTGTTGGCCGTAATCGACATACCCCGCCCGCGGAGTAGCGGCCCGATGTGGTCGCGCATCTGGCGCTGGAAGATGAAGCCCGGATAGTAAGCCGGCTTGTTGTTGACCATGGTGATGCCGTCATCGTGCGCGAAGTCGAACATGTAACTCCGACCGTAAACGTCCCAGAAGAATCCGGCGATGGCGGGATAGGCCGCGACCATCTCGCGCGCCTGCTCGATCATATGCTTGCCGAAGGGCGTCGCAGGGTCGGCGTTCATCAGGTAACAGGCGCGTTTGTCGGGGTACTGCGCGGCGCGGTATGCGCCGATCGGTCTGCCGTCTTCGTCCCGCGCAATGCTCTCCGGGAATTCCTTCTCGGCGTACCAGTGCTCGGCTTCCGTGAGGTTGTAATAGATGAACGTGCCGATGTCGTATTCGCGCGCCAGCCGCGCGTGCGCCGCGATGCGTTCCCGCGAGTTCGTGTAGCCTGCCACGTCGTGCGACTCGCACACCCAGGTTTTGACGTCGCGTTTGGGGATCATCAGTCCGTACCAGGGAAAGTGCCCGTGCTGCTCTTCCCAGCGCACGCCGCGCTCGCGCATCCCGGCGAGGATCTTGCGCTTGTCAGCCTCGGTGTAGGCGTCTTTCCAGGGACCGTGGCTGATGATATAGACGCCGTCCCAGGGCTCGAAGCTCGCCTGGGGGTCGAAATACTCGCGATACTTCTCGTAGACCCATCCGAGCGCCGGCCTCCAGTCGCCCGGGTGCGCCGAGATGAGCAGGCTGGTCTCGGCGTCTTTGCCGGACCGGAGCCCGAGGTACTCGTTGACGATTTGAAAGTACGGGCGTTCGACGGGCCCATAGCGACGCGAGTTCCAGTGGAAGTCCGCCGCCGCGCTCGTGTTGTTCATCATCCGGATCCGCACGGCCGGGACTTCGAACGGGTGCGTGAAGGCGATGGCGCGATCGGCGTAAAAGACCGCCATCGGGATCAGCGTGCGCCGGCGCCGCTCGCCGACCGAACCGGAAGTGGACTGTCCGTATTCGATGGCGAAGGGCTGGTAGGGTTTGACGGCGAAAGGAGCGTCGGCGATCGGCGCCCAGCCGCGATACGGCCCGAGCGGCAGAGGCGCCATTTGAACGATGCGCATGGTCCGGTCGCGGCCGCGCGTCTTGGCGACCCTGACGTCCCAGCGAATATGGTCGGGATGAACGGTGTAAGTCTCCCGGACGATGAAGTCGGCGCCGGCGAAGCGCTTCTCGAAGGAGAGGCGGCCGGGTTGCTCCCGGAGCGCGGAGACGGCAGGGGCGTCTCTGAGGTCGGAGTATTCGCGCCCGGCGAGTTCGTCGATCACGGCCAAGCCGACGATTCGCGCGCCGACGGCGAAATCGCGGCCGGGGACGACGCCGGAAACGGTCTGGTTGCAGTAATCCTCCTTGGTGACCCGGTCGACCAGCCGCTGAACCGTGCCGGTCTTCCTGCTGATCGCGATTTCGAGCGTCTCGTTGGCCGCCGTCCACAACTCGGCCGCCGGCTGGGCGGGCGACAGCGACGCAAGCAGTAGCGGAGTTATGAACCTCATTAGATGGGATTCTAAGACGGAACGAGGGGCGGTGGCCCGCCCCTCGCCCTCCGGATCGATTCGATCGCGGAGATCAGAAGTAGAGCTTGAGGCCGAACTGGATCGTCCGCGCGCCGCCGGCGCTGCCGATGCGCCCGAAGGAGGCCGAGGCGAAGTTCGACACCGGCCCGCCCCAGACGACGCGGTTGAGCGGGTTGGTCATCTCCATGCGGAACTGGAGGTTGTAGCGCTCGTTGAGGCGCGTATCCTTGAGCAGCCCGAAGGATTCCGACAGGCGGGCGGCGATCCGCGCGTTGCTCAGATAGCGCGGGGCGTTGCCGAAGGTGTACGGCGCCGGGTTGGCGAAGGCGGCTGGGTTGAGCCACAGATCGCCGCGGCCCGGATCGTAGTCGCCGGCGCTGATGTTGGTCCGGACGTTGCTGGAGACGACGTTCGGCCGGAGGCTCGGGTTGAACAGCGGCAGCGTGTTGTTCGTGGTCACGGAAATCGGCGTACCGGAGGCGTACATGTGCAGCCCGGTGATCTTCCAGCCGCCGAGCGCTTTCGCAGCCGCTCCGGAGTTCAGATAGGGCTTGCCGGGACCGAACGGGAGCTCATAGATGTAGCTGAAGGTGAGCACGTGCGGCTGGTCGATCGAGGTGATCGAGCGGTCGAGGCGCCGGTTGAAGTAGTCGGTCGGTCCGGTTCCCGAAGAGAAGCCCTCGGTGTCGGAGATGCTCTTCGAGAAGGTGTAGGCGACGGTGAACATCAGACCGCGGCTCATACGCCGCTCGCCGCTGACCTGGAGCGAATGGTAGCTGGACAGGCCGAACGTCGAGCCGGGCTGGTTGACGCCGAGATACTGGGGGAAGCGCCGCAGCGCCTGGCGGAGCGTGGCGCCGGCGCCCCAGAGCGTGGTGAAGCCGGGGAAGGGTTCGGTGATGCCGAGCGCCTGCACGGCCGGGTCGGTGATGCGCCGCACGAGCAGATCGCCGTAGCGGAGGTAGGAGGGGTGGACCTGGTTCCAGTCGTAGCCACCGCCCCAGCCCATATGCAGCCGCCGGCCGAGAGTGCCGACATAGCCGACGCTGAACGACATCGACGAGCCGACCTGCCGCTCGATCAGGAAGTTGAACTGCTGCGTGTAGGGCACCAGCGTGCTCCGGTCGACGTCCTGGAAGTTGGCGCCCGAGCCGTTCTTCAGGCCCGGGTCGATCCGCGGCGGCCGCGGGAAGTTCTGCGGATAGCCGTCGTCCCAGTTGAAGGCCGGCGTGATGCCCTGATCGGGCGACACGAACGGCGCGTTGACGTTGAACCCTTCCGTCAGAGCCGTGACGCCCGTGCCCTGGGTGATGACCTGAGCGAAGAAGATCCCGT
>JBBIMZ010000443.1:0-3732 GCA_037444135.1 Solibacteraceae bacterium | reverse complement strand
TGACTTCCTGTCCGCAAACATCGACCCGACAGTCTCACCGGGCCAGGACTTCTTCCCGTACGCCGGCGGGGAATGGCTCAAGCGCAATCCCATCCCGGAGGGCCAAGCGAGATGGGGCATCTCGAATGTCGCGAGCAATCAGATCTAGGAGCGGTTGCGAACGCTGAGCGAAGAGGCGGCGTCGAAAACGGCGGCTCGGGGAAGCGCTCGGCAATTGGTCGGCGACGTGTGGGCCGCCGAGATGGATTCCGCGGCCATCAACAAACAGGGCCTGGCGCCCTTAGCGCCCGATCTGGAGCGCATCGGCGGGATCCGTTCGCTTCGAGATCTCATCGATGTCGTCGCCATGCTGCACGGAAGAAACATGCTCATGGATGACTTCTTCGTGCGGCAACGCGTGCTCTTCGACGACGGTGTAGACCGGGATGAGATCGACAGTCACCGGCGGATCTACAGCCTGTCGCAAGGCGGCCTGACGATGGGCCGACTGACCTACTTCGCGACCGATCCTCCACGGGCGAAGGTGCAGACCGCGTTTCGCGAGTATCTGTTCAGGACGTTCCTTCAGGGTTCGAGCAAGGCACTGAGTCCGGCAGGATGCGACCCGCCGAGTTGAGCCAGTTGGCGCCGGCGATCGATTGGAATCGGTACTTTCAGCAGATAGGCACGCCCGGAATCGATGCGGTCGAGGTGCGTCAGCCGGGATTCTTGCGGCGTGGAGCCCGGCGATGCCATGTACCGGCCAGAACGCGCGCGGGTGAAGGTCTGGTGATGTAGGGCCGCTCTGTGCCGCCTCCCGCAGCGGCAGCGCACCGAAGGGGGGAGAGCGACCAGGACTGCCGGCGCGCCCCGGTGGGGTGAGCCCGCCGGCTTCCCTCCGGCGGAAGCCGAGCCGAAACCCGGCCCGGTGTGATATCTACTACTCCATGCCCTTTGTGTCCCGCCGCCGTTTCTTGGCCCGCGCGAGCGCCATTGCCGCCGTGTGGCCGTTCGAGCGGTCGCACCTTGCTCGGGCGTGGCCGGCCGCCGCCAGCGAGCTCGGCAAGGTCAAAATCCGCGACGTCCGGACCGCGACCATCCTGATGCGCTACCCGGCGCACCTGGTCAAGATCACCACCGACGCCGGCCTGTCGGGCATCGGCGAGGCCTTCAACGGCCCCGGCATTGTCGACAACATCGAGCATCTCAAGCGCTACGTCCTCGGAGAGGACCCGCTCCAGGTCGAGTTCCTCTGGACGAAGATGATGGAGGCCACGTCCGGCCACGGCTCGATGGCCGGCGCCATGGTCTCGGCGATCGCCGGCATCGAGAGCGCGCTGTGGGATCTGGCGGGCAAGATCCTCAAGGTTCCCGTCTACACGCTTCTCGGCGGCAAATACCGCAGCCGCCTCTACGTCTACCACGACACGGGCTCGCCGCGCACCGCCGACCCGAAGGCCTGGGTCGAAGAGGCGCTCCGCTCGAAGGAGCTCGGTTTCAAGGCGATGAAGTTCGATCTGGACTGGGAATCGCGCGGCCAAGCGATCGCCGGCAAGGAGCCGTTCCGCTACCGCCGCGAGATCTGGAACCGCACGATCACGGCGGAAGAAGAGGCGCAGTGGGTGCGGATCCTGGAAGCGATTCTCAAAGGGCTCGGGCCCGGCTACGACGTGGCCGTCGACTGTCACTGGAACTACAACACGCGCGACGCTCTCCGCTTCGCCCAGGCGGTCGAGCCGTTGCGCCTCTGGTTTCTCGAAGACCCGACGCCGCCCGAAAACGCCGACGCGCTGGCGCGCCTCACGGCCGCCACGCGCACGCCCATCTGCACGGGGGAGAACCTGTACACCCGCCACGGCTTCCGGCCGTTGCTCGAAAAGCAGGCCTGCGACATCATCCAGCCGGATCCGCAGAAGTGCGGCGGGCTGCTCGAGACCAAGAAGATCGCCGACATGGCCGACCTGTACTACATCACTTTCGCCTGTCACAACATGTGCACGCCCGTGGGCACCTGGGCTTCGGCTCACGTCTGCGCCGCCGTGCGCAACTTTGTCGCGCTCGAAAGCGACAGCATCGAGATCCCCTGGTGGAAAGACCTCGTGGTCAACGACGGCCGGCCGTTCTACCGGGACGGCTACCTCGAGCTGACCGACAAGCCCGGCATCGGCGTCGAGCTCAACGAGGAGGTCTGTAAAGCGCACTTGGCCCCAGGAAGCCGCTGGTTCGGCACCTGACCTTCAGGCCCGGCTCACGCGCCGGACGATCTTCGGGTGCTCCCAGACTTCGGGCTTGACGACCATGCCGAAGCCGGGCAGTTCGGGCGCCGCGACCGTTCCCTCCTTGGGCAGAAGCGGGTTTTCGAGCATCGCGGGCCAGTCGTGCTCGAAAAAGCGCTGGCAGCTTTCCTGGATCCAGACGTTGGTCGCGGCGGTGGTCAGGTGAGTCGAGGCGTAGAACAGTAGCGGGCCGCCCGCCGTGTGCGGCGCGATCGGGAGCTGATAGGCGTCGGCCATGGCGGCGATCTTGCGCGCCTCACTCAAGCCGCCGCACCAGCAGACGTCGAACATGATGAACTTGGCCGCCCGCGCCTCGAGGAGCTGGAGGAACTGGTAGCGGCCGGCCATCCGTTCGCCGATCGTCAGCGGCAGCGAGGTCGCCTCCGCCAGTTGCCGGTACTGGTGAAAATTGCCCGGCATCAGCATGTCCTCGAGCCACATCGGCTTGTAGGGTTCGAGAGCCCTGGCGATCCGGATGGCGGACGTCAGGTTCCAGTGGCTGTGAAATTCGATCAGGATTTCGATCTTGTCGCCGTAGGTCTCGCGGAGGCGCCGCACCGGGAAGAGCGCCTCGTCGATCTCCTCGGGTGTGATGAACTGCCGCCGGTTGCGCCGCGCCACGCCGTCGAAGGGCCAGATCTTGATGGCGCGGATTCCGTAGCGCTCCATCACTTCGGCCATGATCTTTTCCGGCTCTTTATTGAAGTCGTAGCGGAGCGGAAAGCAGGTGTTATAAAGGCGCACGCGCGGGTTGGAGCGGCCGCCGAGGAGGCGGTAGACGGGCGTCTCCAGCAGTTTGCCGGCCAGGTCCCAGAGCGCCAGGTCGATGGCGCTGAGCACGCGCATTTCGGCGCCGCCGGCCACGCGGTAATCGAAGTTGTGGTAGAGGTCGGCCCAGATCCGCTCGATGTCGCGCGGGTCGGAGCCGAGCAGCGCCTGCGCCGCCTGCGTATGCAGCAGCGAGGCTTCCGTCTCGCCGTAGGGATAGGTCTCGCCCAGCCCGACATGGCCCGAGTCGGTGTGAATGCGGAGCCAAGTCCAGTGCGGCCAGAAGGGCGCCTCATCGCGGCTCGCCCAGTAGCAGGTTTCGATGCGCGTCACCTTCACCGGCGGGGCCGCCTTGACGGCCCGCACCAGCGGCCAAGCCAGCGCCGCCAGCCAGTCCCGGCGCCTCATCCGGCCCCCGCGCCTACTCGTGGACGGCGGTCTTGCGTTTCCGCGTCCGGCGCGGTTTCTTCGCTGCCGCCGCGTCGCCGACGATCTCTTCCGAGATCACCTTCGTGTGGAGCTCCGGCGTGCCCTCGGGCAGCGCCGGGGGGTAGAATTCCGGCCCGAGGAACACCCGCAGCCCTTCCTCCTCGTCCGGCTCGATGCGCACCACGAGTTTGTCCTGGGCAAAGTTGAGCAGTTCGGCGAATTCGGTGAACCCGTACTTGCGGACGTCGAAGTTGGGGACCTCCTCGCTCATCCAAGCTTC
>JBBIMZ010000442.1:0-3738 GCA_037444135.1 Solibacteraceae bacterium | reverse complement strand
TGTTGTCGACCTCGAAGCCCCGGTTGCCGTTGTCGCCGTTAACCAGCGCGAGGGCATGCTGCACCTTGCCGCGCCAGCCGATCTGGCTGTCGAAATAGTCGTCTTTCGCATAACTGCCTACCAGGTATTTGGCGTTGTTGGTCCCGCCGAACCATTCGAACGCGTCGTCGAAGCCGTAAGTAACCTGAAGATATTCGCTCACGGTCTTGGTTCCGCACGAGCCCCAGGTGATGCCGTTCACCTCGTTGTTCGGCTGGAACTCGGCGCCGGCGAATTCCACCCGCACGTAACGCAGCGTGCCGCAGTCATGCGTGTCATCGTCGCCGCCGTAGCGCGAGTCGGGCGAATCGGGCAGGCCTTCAATCGGCCCTTCGCCCCCCGGCCAGTTGTTGGTGGCGCGGCCGAGCAGGATCAGACCGCCCCAGTCGCCGGGCTTGCGCCTGCCGAACGGCAACGAGCTGGTCATGATGATCGGCCGGCTGCGCGTGCCGTTGGCGACGATGCGGCCGCTCCGCGTGATGACGATGGCCGAAGGCGGTTGCGACCCGGGCATGCCAATGACGAACGTCCCCGGCTCGATCGTCAGCGTGGCGTTGCTCCGGACAAAGACCAAGCCGCTCACCCGGTACATCTTGGTGTTGACCCAGGTGACGTCCGATTGGATGTTGCCGGTGACGTTGACTTCGCCGTCGACGACGCCGAACTTGAAATACGCCGCTTTGACGACGCGCGTGCCGGTGTAGTCGCGCAGCTGCACGACAATGGTGTGCATGCCGAGCTCGGCGGGAGCGCTGAACGTGGCCAGCACCGCCTTCTCCGCGGGTTGCAGGCGGGTGATCAGGAAGCCCTCGGCCAGCCGGTTTCCGAAAAGGTCGGCGGCTTCTTCTCCCCCGCCCGGCAGGTAGCTCCTGGCGCCGGTCTGATTGTTTTGCCGGTAGGCGACCAGCGTGTACGGAAACAAGTCCTGATTGGGTTTGATCGTCCAGCGCACGGCGACGGTCTCGCCGGGCCGGTACACGTACTTGTCCGTCCAGACCCACATGGCGGCCGTCGTGTCGAACTGATCGATGCCGGCCAGTTCGCGCGCGAGGCCGGCCTCGCCGGCCGCTGTGAGCGCGGCGCTTGAGACGCTCAGCGCCGCCAGGCAAACGAGTCGTTTGATCGTCATGAGATGTTTTTCTCCTTGAAAGTGGATTCCCTTCGGAGTCGGCCTAAAAGATCGAGTAACTCATGCCGACGGTAAAGGTGCGGCCGACTCGGTAGCTGCGCTGCAGGATATCGGCCTGCGTCCAACGAAAGTGGTTGTCGCCGAGATTTTCCGCCGAAAACCGCAACGACCACTTCCCGTCCTCGCGGAAATCGAACTGGTACACCAGATCCAGAAAGGTGTTGCCCTCCTGATAGATATCGGCCAGGCCCATGCTGCCGACGTCGCTGAGACGGCTCGAGGCGTAATTGACATAGAAGCGGGCTTGAGAGCGCCACTGAGGTTTGGTCCATTCGGTGATGATGTTGGCCACGTAGCGGGATTGGCCCATGAGCGGCCGCTCCAGCGAGGTGAGAATTCCCTGTTGCGAAGCCGGGATCCGAACGCGCGAAGCGACCAGAGTGAAGTTGGAAGCCACGGAAAACGGCGCCAGACGGCGGTGGAGTGCCGCCAGGCGCCGGCGCAGTTCGAGCTCGAACCCGGTGTTGCGAGCCGCGTCGGCATTCAGGAATGTCTGGCGGAGGTCCGACGTCGTCGGCTGAACGGTGACCTCGATGGGGTGATCGAACCGCTTGTAGAAGAAGCTGGCGGCGAGCACCTGGTCGCCGCCGGTGAACCACTCCCAACGGGCGTCGAAATTGTCGATGCGCGCCCGGAGAAGGTTCGGATTGCCGACGACGTTGAATCCGCCCAGGACGTTGGTGAAGTCAAAAGGCGACAGTTCGCGAAAGTCCGGACGCGAGAGCGTGAGTCCGTAGCTGAAGCGCAGGTTCTGGCGCGGCGTCACCGCCAGGATCGCGGTGATGGCGGGCAGCGGGTCGCGGTTCTCCACCCGGGCGATGGCGGGGAGGGCGCCGGGCACCAGCGGGTCGATCGTCGTCACGGTGGTCGCGGCGTCCTCCAGGCGCAGACCGCCGATCAGGCGCCAGCGCGAGCCCAGCGTGACATCGGCCATGGCGAATCCCGCGTAGATGTCCATCCGGGCGTCATAGGTGTCGGTGCCGCGCGTGACCTCGCGGACGACGAAGCCGTCAGGCCGGATGTTGTCTGGCCCGAACAAGAGGTTCGTGGGGAGCGTGAAGTCCAGGGTATTGGTTCGCACGGGCGCGAAGCGGAAGCGGCGCGCTTCGAAGCGGCGCTCGCGGAACGTCCCGCGGAAACCGAGACGCAGGAGCCCGGAGACGCCGCGGCGGTAGAACGGCGTGTCAAACTCCGCCAGCGGTTCCAGGATGCGGTCGCGGAGGCCGTTGAAGAAGCGCAGCCCCGACTGCGGCATCGCGCTGAAGGCCAGCACGCCGTCCGGGCGCGGCGTGCGGAAGACTTCGCGCAGATCGGGTTCATCGCGGAGCGAGGACGAGTATGTGAATTGCCACTTCAGCAGGCTGCCGCCCAGCCGCGCCAAGGCATGCTCGCCTTCGAGGCCTGTCGAATAGAGCCCGCGCTCGACAAAGCGGAGTCGCTCCGACCCGATGTAGGCGTCGACGCCGCCGTTGTAGCCGAAGAACGAGCGGGTTTCCTTGTCCGTATCGCGCGTGAGCGTGTTGCGGAACACCAGTTTGCTGCCGGGCGTCAGGCGCAACGCCGCGTTGAACACGGCTCCCAGGCGGGCGGACTCGACGTCGGCGGTGTACTCCGGGTACTCGGTGTGGATCTTGGCCTGGCCGCCTCCGGCATTCACCAGATACCGCTGGAGTTCCCGGTAGCGCTGCGGCTTGTTGGAGAACGTGAGCGCGCCCACCAGCCCGAAGCGTCCGAACGTGTCGCCGCCCACGAGCGAGTACGTCTGCTGCGGCCGTATCGCCCCGATCAGATACGGCTCCCAGTTGCGCGCCAGCGCCAGCCCGAACCGGCGAAGTTGCTCGTCGGTGAAGCGCCCGGGAAAGAGACGGTCCGCGGCGGGAATCTCGGCGGGCAGGCTGCGCGCGCCGTCGTCGAATCCGAAAAAGTCGTACCGGCCTCCGGCGTACGAGCGAAAGTTCTGAAACGTCGTGCGCGTGTTGAAGCCGTAGGAGGTGCTGGCGCGCAGCGTGCGCCGGGTGGGAAAATCGACGGTGCGCAACTCGACCAGGCCTCCCGAGAACTCTCCCGGCAGGTCGGGGGTATAGGTCTTGAGCACTTTGACGCTGTCGATCAAGTGGGAGGGGAACAGATCCAGCGGCACGACGCGCCGCTCCGGCTCGGTCGTGGGAATCAGGGCGTTGTTGAGCATTGTGGCGCTGTAGCGCTCGCCGAGGCCCCGCACGTACACGTAGCCTTCGTCGACCAGCGACACGCCGGTGACTCTGGTCAAAACGCCGGCGGCGTCAGAAGCCGCCATGTGGCGAATCTCCTCGCGCGAGAGGCCGTCGCTCGATTTGGCCGCCAGCTTCCGCTCGGCGAGCATGGCTTCGGCGGTCGCGGCGACGGCGCTGATCGTTTCGACAACGTCGACCTTGGTGACCTGGGAGGCGGGCGCCAGTACGGTGCTGGCGTCGGTGACGGCGCCGGCGGTGACGGCGACACCCTCGAGTTGAGCGGGCAGATAGCGCGGC
>JBBIMZ010000441.1:0-3740 GCA_037444135.1 Solibacteraceae bacterium | reverse complement strand
GACATGCGGGTCCCAGCCACGGAACAGCTCGCTCCTGGAGGCGTCTTCGATATCGTTCTCGAGCGCCGTCAAGCCGCCTTTGCGAGCCTTCTGCATCACCGCGTAGAGTTGCGTCAGCGTTTTCAGGTAGACCGCTTTCGAGTAGCGCGATGAGCCGAAGACCATCTTCACTCCCTTCACGATCCCCTTGAGCACGTTCGGCGGATTGGCGATCAGGACCGTGCCGGCCGCCGCTCCGCCGATGATCACCAGCTCGGCGGGCTGGAGGAGGACCAGCAGATTGCCGTGTTCGAGCAGATAGCCGCCGATGACCGAGCCGAATACGATGAGAATGCCGAGGATGCCGAACATAGCGCTTCACGGAAGAATTCGGAGGGTGCGCGGCCCCTCCAGCCGAAGCTCGGCGCAATCGCCGCCTTCGAGTTCGCACTGCTCGAGGAGGCCGCAGACCTTCCGCTCCAACGATTCGCACGTGTCCTCCTCGCCGGCTGCCGCCGCCGCCACCGAGACGGTGACCGTGCACGATTCGCCCCACCAGGACACCGTCGAGACCCGCACTAGCACGGCGAGCAGCCGGCCGAGCCGGGCCAGCCGGGCCGGCTCGTCCAGCCTCAGCAGAACGCGAAAGCCCGTGCGGCTCCAGCGAACCAGTAAGTCGCGCGCGCCGAGATTGGCGTCCAACGTCTCGGCGATCCGGAGCATCGCCGCTTCGACGAAACCCGGGCCGGAGCGCCGCTCCCATTCGGCCGCGTGATCCAGCTCAATGCCCATCCACGCCGCCGGGTGGCCGAAACGGCGGCGCGTGGCCAGCGCATGCGACAGCTCCCATTCCGCGTATTCGCGCGTGAGCCCTCCGGCGGCCTCCAGATCGCCCAGCAGCCGGCCACGCCCGGGAGCGATGGCCGGCTCGAACAACTCGAGCGCGCCGACGATCCGGCCCTGGCCGTCCCGCAGCGGCCGCGCCCGCACCTGCACCGGGAGGCGGTGCCCGTCCCGGTGCCGCAGAAAGACAGTCACCGCGCGGGGCGCGCCGTCTTCGATGACGCCGGCTAGGGGACAGTCAGTCCCGCACAACACCTCGCCCTCGCCGTCGCAGTGCATAAGCAGATCGCTCTGGCAGAGCCGGCCGGTGACCTCCTGCGCCAGAAAGCCGGTGATCCGTTCGGCGCCGCGGTTCCAGTACAGGATCCGGCGGTCGCGATCGACGACGTAAAAGCCCTCTTCGATCTCCTCGAGCAGCGCGCCGAGCAGCTCCGGCGCCAGGATTTCGGGCGGCGCCGCCGGAGGTGGCGGAGACTCCATCGTGCAGCCTCTCTCAGCAACACTCATCGGCCGGTGCGCCGCAGATCCTATACGATGCATGGGATGAGCAGACACGTCTGGCTCGCACTTGGCGCGATGCCTGCCGTCGTTCTGGCCCAGCCGGGCCCTGAAGCCGGCCAGGCGCTCTTCACCGAGCATTGCGCCATCTGTCACGGAGCGGCGGGCGAGGGCGGCGCCGGCCCGGATTTGACCAGTCCGCGCTGGCTCGCCGGGGTCAGCGACGCCGAACTGGAACGGATCATCCGGAACGGCAAGCCGGCGACGGCAATGCCGGCATTCGCCGCCACGATCGACGTCCGCGGGCGCGAGGCGATCGTCGCCCATCTGCGCCGGCTCGGCCGGCAGGCGGTCCAGCCCGCCAACGACCTTCCCGGGCCGGCCGTCGACGTGCCGCCCGAACGCCTGCTCCGGGCGGAAGAAGACGCCGCAAACTGGCTGATGTACGGCCGCGACTACGGCAATCAGCGCTTCAGCCCGCTCCGCCAGATCCATCGGAACAACATCCGGAACCTCGCGCCCGTCTGGAGCTTTCAAACCGGCGTGCCCGACGGCCTGGAGGCGACCCCGCTGGTGGTCGACGGCGTGATCTTTCTGAGCACCTCCTGGAATCACGTCTTCGCCATCGACACCCGCACCGGCGCCGAACTCTGGCATTACCGGCGGCGCCTACCGCCCAAGCTTCGCTACTGCTGCGGGCCGGTTAACCGCGGCGTGGCGGTCTGGAGGCGAAGGCTCTTTCTGGCTACGCTCGACGCCCACCTGGTCGCGCTGGATGTCTCGACCGGACGGCCGCTTTGGGACATCGAGATCGGAAAAGTGGAAGACAACCTCAGCGCCACTTCGCCGCCCATGGTCGTGGGCGACAAGCTGATCGTGGGCATCGCGGGCGGCGATTATCCGAGCCGCGGCTTCCTCGACGCTTACGACGCGGCGAGCGGCCGGAGGCTGTGGCGCTTCTATACCGTCCCGGCGCCCGGGGAACCGGGCTCGGAGTCCTGGACCGCCGAATCCTGGGAGCGCGGCGGGGGCGCCACCTGGATGTGGGGCTCCTACGACCCCGAGCTGAATCTGATTTTCTGGGGAACCGGCAACCCCTATCCGGACTTTGACGGCGAGGCGCGCCGCGGCGACAATCTCTACACCGATTGCGTCCTCGCCCTCGAAGCCGACACGGGCAAGCTGCGCTGGCACTACCAGTTCACCCCGGGCGATGTCTGGGACTACGACGGCGTCAATGAGATGGTGTTCGCCGAGCTGCGGCGCGGCGGGCGGACCGTCAAAGCGCTGCTTCACGCCGACCGCAACGGCCACCTTTACGCCATCGAGCGCGCCACCGGCAAGCTGCTCTACGCCCGCCCGTTCGTGCGCGTCAGTTGGGCCAAGGGATTCGACGAAAACGGCCGGCCGATCGTCGATCCCGGCAAGATTCCGACCCCGGAGGGAGTCGAAGTCTGCCCCGGCGCGGCGGGCGGCAAAGAGTGGAACGCCGGCGCTTACAGTCCGCTGGTGCGCTTGCTGTACCTGCCGGTGATCGAAAACTGCGCCCTCTTTTTTAACAGCGGCGTCGAGGCGCGCCGGCGCGGGCTGCCTCCCGGTCCGAGCGGCTTCCGCTACCTCCCCAACCAGGCCTACGGCAAGGTGATGGCGGTGCGCGCCGACACGGGGGAACCGGCCTGGGAGGTGCCCACGCGGACGCCGATGGGCGCCGGAATGCTCGCCACAGCGGGAGGCCTTTTGTTCACCGGCGACGCCGAAGGCAACTTCCTCGCCTACGACGCCGTGACGGGCCGCCGGTTGTGGTCCTATCAGACCGGCTCGGGCATCCGCGGCGGGCCGGTCACGTTCCTGGTGGACGGAAAGCAGTACGTGGCGATCGCCTCGGGAATGGCGGGCGCCGTCGGTGGATACACCGGCGCCGGCGCGCCGTGGATGCGCGACTATCGCACGGGAGATACCCTGTTCGTCTTCGGGCTGTTCGAGCCCGGCGCCTCCTCGCGTTTCCACGGAGGAGCGCGGCGATGACGGCTTGTCAATGCGAGGGCGGCAACAGGGAAGCCAGTTCCCCCAGCAGTTGCTCCATGGCGACTTCCAGGTCCGCCATCGCCCCCTCCCAGCCGTCCCAGCGCCGCTCGCGTCCCATCCGCTCCAACACGAACGCCGCTTCCGAGGCCCGTGCGGCCCCGAAGTTAGCCACCGCTCCTTTCAAGAAATGAGCGGCCTGCTCGAGCCCCGGACTGTCCCGGTCCGCTAACGCCTGCCGGACGTCCGCCAACATCTTGGGATGCTCGTCGAAGAAAATTTGAGCGATATCGCGCAACAGCGCCACGTCGCCGCCCACCCGCGATAGGGCAAGCGGCAGGTCAATCGCCGCCGCCTGGTTCCCAACGGCCATCTCTCAAAATTTTAACCTCCCCTTT
>JBBIMZ010000440.1:0-3754 GCA_037444135.1 Solibacteraceae bacterium | reverse complement strand
CGCGGGAAACTCCGTGGACGTGATCGAGATCGACGCCGCCTCCAACCGCGGCATCAACGAGATGCGCGAGCTGCGCGAGAGCATCCGGTACCGCCCGGCGCGCGACCGTTACAAGATCTTCATCATCGATGAGGCGCACCAGATCACGAGCGAGGCCTTTAACGCCCTGCTCAAGACGCTCGAGGAACCGCCCGAGTGGGTCGTCTTCTTGTTGTGCACGACCGAGGCCCACAAGATTCCGACGACGATCGCCTCGCGCTGTCAGCACTTCGCGTTTCGCTCGGTGGATTTTGCCGAAGTGGTGGCGCGCCTGGAGTGGATCTGCCGGCAGGAAGGGATCGAGGCGGATCCGGAGACCCTGGGCGTGCTGGCCCAGGCCGGGGAAGGCAGCGTGCGGGATTCCCTGTCGGCGCTCGATCAGGCGATCGCCTGCTGCGGGACGCGGCTCGATGCGGGCGAGGTCCGCCGGCTCCTGGGCGCCTTCTCGCTGGATGTGCTGCACGAGGTGACCGCGGCGCTGGCCGGATCCGACTCGCGGCGCATGCTCGAGCTGGTGCAGCAACTGGAGCGCGACGGGCGGAACCTGCAGCACTTCTGCCGCGAACTGGCGCGCTACTTCCGCAATCTGCTCGTCGTCCGCATCGCCGGCCCGGGCAGCCGTCTGGTGGCGGCCTCCGATCGCGAGCAGCAACGGCTGGCTGAAATCGCCGCCTCCTTCAGCGAAGAGGATCTGACGCGCTATCTGCAACTGACGCTCGACCTGTTCCGCGACCTCCAGTTTTCGGTCCAGCCGCGCCTGCACATGGAGATCGGCCTGCTCAAACTCGTCCACGCCGGCCGTCTGCTGCCCATCGAGGAGGCTCTGGCGGCGCTCGCGGGAGGCGGAGCCGACGCCCCGGCCCGGCCGCAGGCGACCGTAACCGCGGCGCACCCGCAAGCGCCGCTGCGGAACGCGCCGCAAGTGGCGCCGCGGCCTTCGGACTGGCGCGGGAGGCTGCACGCCGCTTTGCTCGAGGGCGGACACACGTTCCTGGCCGACGCCGTCGAGCATTCCCGGATCACCGAGACCGAAACCGAGCTGCGCTTTGAGACGGCGCGCGAGTTCGCCCTGGCTCTTCAGGACAAGGAAGTCCAAAAGGCCGTGCACCGGCTGGCCGGGCGCCCGCTGAAGATCAGCGTCACGATCGGCGGCCCGGCTCCGGCCCCCGCGCCCGAGACCGGTTCCAAGGATAATAAGGAAGACGAGGCGGCCCAGCGCGCATTCTCACACCCGGAGGTCCAGCGGTTCCGGCAGATGTTCCCGGGGAGCCAGGTGCGAGCCGTGAGAAATCTCAAGGATTGAACGCCGGCCCGCCAGGAGAGCACCATGAAGATGCCCGGAAACATGCAACAGATGATGAAACAGGCGCAGCAGGTCCAGGAGCGCCTTCAGCGCGAGATCGCCGAGATCCGTGTGGAAGCTTCCGCGGGAGGCGGCATGGTGACGGTCCGGATGGACGGGCAGAAGAACGTTCTGGCCGTCAAGATCGATCCGGAGGTGGCCTCCGATCTTGAGATGCTGCAAGACATGGTCATGGCGGCTTTCAACGAAGCCGCCCGCCGGGTCGACGAGGAGGCCAAGCAAAAGCTCGGAGGGCTGCTCGGAGGTTTGGGGCTTCCGCCGGGCCTGTTCTGACCGATGCCCAACTTCGCCGCGCCGCTCGAAAACCTGATTCAGGAATTCAAGCGCCTGCCCGGCATCGGCCAGAAGTCGGCGCAACGGCTCGCCTTTCATATTCTCCGGGCCGGCCGGGAGGAGGCCGCGCGTTTCGCCCAAGCCATCCTCGAAGTCAAGGACAAGCTGGGCTTGTGCGAGGTGTGCAACAACATTAGCGACGGCCCGCGCTGTCCCTTCTGCTCGGACCCGCACCGCGACCGGTCCGTGATCTGCGTGGTCGAGGAGCCGCACAACATTATCCCGATCGAGACCACGCGGACCTATGCGGGGCTCTATCACGTGCTGCACGGCGCGATTTCGCCTCTCCGGGGGGTCGGACCCGAGCAACTGAGGATCAAGAGCCTGCTCGAGCGGCTCGCCTCAGGCGAGGTGTCCGAGGTGATCCTGGCCACGAACCCGACGGTGGAGGGCGAGGCGACGGCGGCCTACTTGTCGCGGTTGCTGAAACCCCTGGGAGTCAAGGTGACCCGGATCGCCATGGGCATTCCGGTTGGGAGCGACCTGGAGTTCGCCGACGAGGTCACCATGACCAAATCCCTGGAAAACCGCCGGGAGCTTTGACCGCTCACCAGCGCTCCTTGGCGAGCCAGCTCAGGACCCGGAAGTGGAACGCGGCGCGGTCGATCCCTTCCATCTCCTGGAACATGCGGAGGAACTCGCGGCCGGTGAGCAGGAAGCAGCGATCCCGCCAGAACACGGAGACGACGAGGCGGTCCGGGTCCTCCGGGTCGATCGATTTGTTCTTCAGGTAGTTCACCAGCGCCGGGAAGACATGATCGCGCAGCCAGGCCCAGGGCTTGCCTTCCCCGAGTGCGACTTCGTAGAAGACCAGCCGTTCGGGATTCTTGCCGCCCTCGGTGAGTTGGGCCAGCGTGCGGTTGTATTCCGGACCCGGCACGACCAGGAAGGCCTTCGCCGCCAGCAGTTCCAGATAATCGGCCATCGGGCTGCCGGAGGGTTCACTCGCCGCGGTCGGCGCCCGCCGCACGCAGCACATGGGCCACGAAGACGTCCGCCGGGACGGCGCCCTCGAAACTCGACGCCTCGTTGAGAACCACTTTCGGCACGCCGCGCACCTGATAGCGGCCGGCCAGTTGGGGAAACTCGGTGATCTCGACGGCGTCGGCCCGCACGTGCTCGCTCTCGACGGCCATCTGATGGGCGACGCGCACGGCGCGGGGACAATACGGGCAAGTGGGCGTGGTGAACACCTGGATGTGCACGTCGCGGTCGAGCCGGGCGAGCTCCTCCTTCAAGCGCGGCTTGAGGTCGGTCGTGCCGCGCGAGACGTCGATGATCGCCTCGACAAGCGCGCCGAACTCGTAGCCGCTCGGAATCCCGTAGAAGCGCACGCCGTAGTCGCGGGCGCCCACGAGCACCAGGGCCGGGATCTTGTCGATGCCCTGAGCGCGGGCGCCGGCCTCCTTTTGCACGAAGTCGTAGATCTCGAGCGCGAGCTGGTCGGAGAGCTCCGCCACTTCCCGCACCAGCCGCTCGGTCTGTTCGCAGAATTCACACACAGGCATGCCGGGCACCCAGATGGGCGACTGGCGTTGCGTGTAAAGGACCAGCTTGACCGGCCCGGTGAGCTTGTCGGCGAACAGGCTCCGGAGCGCCTGGCGATCCTGTTCTCGGAGCATCGGCACGGCTTTCAGACCTCCTGGAGCCGAGTATACCGGCCTCGGAGCCGGCTCACTGGCTCTGCGCCGGCCGCTCGTAGGGCGTCTGGAGGTACCGGGCCGCTTCCTCCTGGGCGCCCTGAGTGTTGTCTTTGGTGCGCAGGGCGAGGTTATATTCGTTCACCGCCCGCTCCCGCTGGCCGGTGATGTCGAAGATCTTGCCGAGATTGATATGGGACCAGACTTCAGTCCATTTCGGCTCGAGGTCTCCGTTGAGCGCCTCGCGGAATTCGTTGGCCGCCGCCTGGTAGTTGCGCTGGAGGAAGAAGACTTCGGCGATGCGGAAGTGCGCGAGCGAACTATAGCGGTTGACGTCGAGCGCTTTCTGGTACTCCTTAAGCGCCTCGGCGAACTCGCC
>JBBIMZ010000439.1:0-3760 GCA_037444135.1 Solibacteraceae bacterium | reverse complement strand
AGCGGTAATCGTTCGGGTTGGCCAGGTTCTGCGTGCCGGAGCGCCGCGGAGGAAACGACCCGGCGCCGTGCTGCGTCCCGGCCAGCAAATAAATGCGCGTGTTCTCCGGCGGCGCAACGTCCGCGGCGCCGTCCACGGTCGTGTGAATCAGCGAAGCCGAGCGCCCCCAGTACTCGTAGGAGCCGTTGGTGTAGAAAATCTTCGGCGTCACCTTGTCGCGTTCCGCCCGAACCAGGATCCCGCCGCGCCAGCCGGTGACCGGGTCCACCTCCTCACGGTCCGTAAACGGAAAGATGTCGGTCGGGTAAAACGTGTTCATGTGCGGGTGGCCGTCGCGGGAGGGCTGGGCGAAGCGGTGGTTGAAGCTGCCGCGCCCCGCCCCGGCCACGTGCGCCCAGACGCCGTCGAACACCTGCCGGTTCCGCTCGTCGCGATTGAAGCCGTAGTAGAGAAACGTCCGGAGAAACCGCCCGCTTTGGGACGTCCCGAAGCCGATGGCGCGCTTGAGGAAGCGGCGCGAATCGGAGAGCACGAAGATCGGCTGGTTCGGCACGCCGTATTTCATGAAAGAGATCATGTCGCGCACCGCGGCCGGGCCGAGCCCCGCAAGAACAGGATCCTTTGTGCGGTAAACGACCTCGTAGATCCTGCCCGGTTCAAACCCTGACTTGAGGTAGACCATGGTGTTGTCCGGCACGACTTTGCCGCCTTCGAGACGTGCGAACTGCCACCCGGTGCGCGAGACGAGCCTGCGCTCGCCCTCGGCCTGCTCGCGCACCGTCAGGCGCGCCTCGGGATCCTGCGGGTCGATCACCGGATAGGCGACGTGCTGGCGGTCTGCCAGCGAATGGGTGTAGATCTTCTCATCCGGAACGAACTCGGCGCGAATGAGGCCCGTGATCGGCGATCCGTCCGGGTTCCTGGCCACCGGGGCGTACAGGCGCATCAGACCGTCCTGTTTAGGGACGTCGAACTGCCAGCCGACCCACATGAGCGTAAATCCCCGCTCCATCAGGAAGCCGTCGCCGAACTCGGCGTCCGTGCGCGGATCGAGCGAAGCGGCCGCCAGATTGAACATGCCGAGCAAACCCTTCCGTCCGCGGTTGGAGACTTCAAACAGCAGCGTCCCGTTGCCCTTCTGCGGATCGGTCGGCTTGAGGACGTAGACATCGGCGGAGAATTCGACCAGGCCGTCGGCGTTCCGCGGCGCCAGATCGATGTCGGAGATGATCCGGTTGGCCTCGAGCTTCGGATCGATCCGGAAGTAGGCCTTGGCCACAATGCGTTCGTAGGGCCCGGCGGGCCCGAGCGACTTGCCTCCGAGAACGTCCGAGCGCTCCACGAAATACAGGCGATGCACCGCGCCGGAAGCGAGCGTCGCCAGCAGGCCGCAGCCGAGCGCCAGTTTCTTCAGCATGGTTCTATTGATACCCTCCGGCCCGCGCGTCAGTCAACCGAGCGGGCCATGCTATACTCAAAGAGTCTTCGAATCCCGCAACGAGGATTCCGGTTCCATGCCAAAACTGAAGACCCATAAAGGTGCGGCCAAACGCTTCAAGAAGACGGCGACGGGAAAGTTCATGCGCCGCCACTCTTTCGCCCGGCATATTCTGACGACCAAGTCCAAGAGCCGGAAGCGGCGTCTGACCCAGGCCGTTCCCGTCGATCGGGCGGATACGGCCGTTCTCAAGAAGATGTTGCCGTATTGACCGGCATTTCGAGTGCGGACGGCGCCGCCCGGCACGTGCCCGATCCGCCTCGAAGCGAGAACTGACGAGAAGGAGGAAAAACGTGCCCCGAGTGAAACGAGGACCCAAACGGCGGCGGCGCCGGAGCCAGATCCTGGCCCAGGCGTCCGGCTATTTCCTGACCAAGAGCAAACTGCACCGCGCGGCGCGCGAGGCCGTCCAGAAGGCCCTCCGCTACGCCTACGTCGGCCGGCGGCAGAAAAAGCGCGACTTCCGTTCGCTGTGGATCACCCGGATCAACGCCGCGTGCCGGCAGAGCGGAATCTCCTACAGCAAGTTCATCGGTGGGCTGAAGAAGGCCGGGATCGAGCTCGACCGGAAGATTTTGGCCGATCTGGCGATTTCCGATGCGCCGGGTTTCCGCACGCTCGTCGAGAAAGCCAGAGCGGCGTTGGCGGGGGCGAGCTAAATGGGATTCGAGAGCGATACCGCCACCGACGCGCTGGCCGAACTTGAACTGCGCGTCACTCGCGCCGCCGAAATCATCCCGCGGCTGCGCCGCGACAAGGAAGCGGCCGAAGCCGAGCGCGACAACGCCCTGCGGCGCGCCGAGCAGGCCCAGGCGGCGCTCGAGCGGCTCAAGGCTGAAGTGGAAGCGTTGCGGCAGGAACGCGAGCAGGTGCGCACCCGGATCGAGAAGCTCCTCGGCCAGTTGGACGCGCTGGCGGCCGAGTAGCCTCGGTTCGGACTCCGCCGCAAGGAGCGGGCCATGGAACCGGAAGTTCCACAAAAACAACAAGTTCGAGTTACAATCTTTAATCAGTCGTTTAACCTCAGGACCAGCGGCGACCCCGCCGAAACCGAACAGTTGGCTCGCATGGTCGACGAGCTCATGCATAGCATCGCCGGCCACGCCGGCGCGCTCGACGCCGGCCGCATCGCCGTGCTCGCCTGCCTCCACCTGGCTGACCGCCTCCGCTCGCTGGAGCGGGACCTGGATGAGCTTCGCCGCCGCGTCGAACAGAAAAGCCGGGACTTCTCGATGTTGCTCGACCAGGCCATTCAAGCGGGCGCCTGACCGGGACTCCTTCCTCAGAAATCGACTGCGATTCCGGCCGAAGGAAGCACCGGGAACATCTGGTCCAGGCTCAGCGACGCCTGGCCGGTTCGGGCGTTGTAGCCGTTGAAACTGCTGAAGCGGTAGTTGGCCCGGTTTAGCAGGTTCACGACCTCCGCGTAGAGCGTCAGCTTGCCGCGACGGAGCAGGAACGCCTTGTTGACGCGCAGATCGAGCCGCTGATACGGGCCGAGACGCTCGGCGTTCCGCGATTCGGCCAGATAGTAGCGGTTCTGTTCCCGTCGAAAATAGCCGGGTATCGGAAAGCCGGAACCGTAGACCCAGCGGGCACTCACGTTCACCGACGGGCGCACACGCCAGCCCAGATAGACGTTGATCCCGTGGCGCTGGTCGAAGTCGGCTGGGAACGACGCCCCGGTGGCGCCGTCGCGTAGGCGCGAGTAGCCGAGCGAGTAAGAGACCCAGCCGGTCAGCCCGTTTGCGGTACGGCGTTGAAAGAACAGCTCCAGACCGCGCGAGTAGCCCCGGAGGGAGTTCTCGACGGGCGCGTCCAGCCGCCAGGCGGTGAACCGGTCCGCCGCCACACGCGGCTCCAGAAGCGGCCGGAACAGCAGATCGCGCTCCTGGCGGTCATAGAGCTCCAGGCGCAGCCGGCTGCGCTCGCCGAAGCGCCGCTCGACCGCGGCGAAGTAGTGGATGGAGCGCTCCGGCTGGAGCGTCGGGCGTCCGAGCGGCGAAAACAGCCACGCCGGCTCGGGGAATTGAGCGTAGTGGCCCCAGCCGAACTGGATGCGCAGGGCCGCCGAGGGCGCCAGGGCCAGCGCCAGGCGCGGAGAAACGACGCTGCTGCGATTGGTGCTGAGCCGATCCCAGCGCGCTCCCAGGACCAGATGCACGCGTCCCGCCGCGTGGCTGACGGCTTGTTGCAGATAGCCGCCGGCGACGAAGCTGCGGCCCCGATATTCGTCGAGGCGTCGCGCCAGAAACGGCGTCG
>JBBIMZ010000438.1:0-3763 GCA_037444135.1 Solibacteraceae bacterium | reverse complement strand
TGGTCGCCTTCCTGCTCTCGGACCGCAGCGCCGGCATCACCGGCCGGCTGATCAGCGCGATCTGGGATCCTTGGCCGTCGCTCGCCGCGCTCCGCGAGGAGCTGGCGAGTTCCGACATCTACACGCTCCGGCGGATCGTGCCCGCCGATCGCGGCAAGGAGTGGTCCTGATGCGCGTGGCAATCGTCGGCTGCGGCCTGATCGGGCGCAAGCGCGCGCTCGCGCTCCCGGCCGGCCGCGTGGTGGTTTGCTGCGACACGCGGGCGGAGCGCGCGCAGGCGCTGGCTGCTGAACTGCGCAGCGAAGCCTCCCTGGACTGGCAGGAAACGGCGGCGCGGCCTGATGTCGATGTGGTGATCGCCGCTACGACGCACGACGCGCTGGCGCCCGTAGCCGCCGCGGCCGCCGCGGCAGGAAAACATGTCCTCATCGAGAAGCCCGGCGCGCGCCGCGCCGCCGAACTTCAGCCCGTCATCGACGCGGCCCGGCGCACCGGCGCGCTGGTCCGGATCGGCTTCAATCACCGCTACCACCGGGCCCTCCGCAAGGCCCGCCAGGTCGCCGATACGGGCGCACTCGGCGAGCTCATGTTCCTCCGCGGCCGCTACGGCCACGGCGGGCGCCCCGGCTACGAGAAGGAGTGGCGCGCCTGCCCGGAGCTTTCCGGAGGCGGCGAACTGATCGATCAGGGGACGCACCTGATCGACCTGGCCCGCTGGTTCCTCGGCGACTTTCGCGACGTCAAGAGCTTTCTGGGAACCTTCTACTGGCCGATGGCCGTCGAGGACAACTGCTTTCTGCTGCTGCGCACAGCCGAGGGGAAAGTTGCTTCGCTCCATGCGAGCTGGAGCGAGTGGAAGAATCTGTTTTCGCTTGAAATCTACGGCCGCCACAGCAAGCTCGAGGTCAGCGGGCTCGGCGGCAGCTACGGTGTCGAGCGGCTGGCGTTCTACCGGATGACGGCGGCGACGGGCCCGCCGGAGACCACCATCTGGGAGTACCCGGACGCCGACGACTCCTTCCAGGTCGAGCTGAGCGAGTTTTTCGACGACATCCGGCTCGGCCGGACACCGCAGCCCGGCCTGGAGGAGGCGCAGGCCGTGCTCGGCCTGGTCGAGCGCATCTACCAGGAGGCGGCCTCATGATCATCACCCGCAGCCCGCTGCGCATCACCATCGGCGGGGGCGGCACCGACGTGCCCTCCTACTACCGCGAGCACACCGGCTTTCTCGTGGCCGCGGCGATCGACAAGTACGTCTACGTGACGCTCCACGAGACTTTCCAGCAGGAAATCATCGTCAAGTACTCGAAGATGGAGCTGGTCAAGAGCGTCGACGAGATCCGCCATCCGATCGTGCGCGAGGCCCTGCGGCTGGTGCCCATCGAGAACCCGCACCTGGAGATCGCCAGCATGGCCGATATCCCGGCGGGGACCGGCCTCGGCTCGTCGGGCAGTTTCACCACGGCGCTGCTGCGCGCCCTCCACGCCTACAAGCGCAACTTCGTGCCGCCGCGCGAGCTCGCCGAGCAGGCCTGCCACATCGAGATCGAGCGGCTGGGCGAACCCGTCGGCAAACATGACCAGTACATCGCGGCCTTCGGCGGCATCAACTGTTTCAGCTTCCTGCCCGACGGCAGCGTCGCCGTGGAACCTTTGAGCGCCTCTCCGGAGACGCTTCTGGACCTGGAGGACAACCTGACGCTGTTCTTCACCGGCTTTACGCGGTCGGCCTCCGAGATCCTGCGCGACCAGGACCGGCGCACGCGCGACCAGGACGGTGAGATGCTGGCCAACCTGCACTTCGTCAAGGAGCTCGGCTACCGCAGCAAGGAGGCCCTGGAACGCGGCCGCCTTCGCGAGTTCGCCGAGTTGATGCACGTGCACTGGGAGCACAAGAAGAAGCGCTCGCACGGCATGAGCAACACCGCCATCGACGAATACTATGAGCTGGCGCGCTCCAACGGCGCCCTCGGCGGCAAGCTCATCGGCGCGGGCGGCGGCGGCTTTCTGATGTTCTACGCGGAAGACAAGACGCGCCTGCGCGCGGCGCTGCGCCGCGCGGGCCTGCGCGAAGTGCGCTTCCGCTTCGACTTCCAGGGCACGCGCGTGGTGGCCGGTCCATGAGCGGCCCGCTGTTTCCCGTGGCCATCCTGGCGGGCGGCCTCGGCACGCGCTTGCGCCCGCTGACCGAAACTACGCCGAAAGCGCTGATCGAAATTCACGGCGAGCCGTTCCTGGCGCATCAGCTGCGGCTGCTGCGGGCGCGGGGCGTCGAGCGCGCCGTCCTCTGCGTCGGCTATCGCGGCCGGATGATCCGCGACTTCGCCGGCGACGGAAGCCGCTTCGGGCTGCGCCTTGACTACTCCGAGGACTGGCCCGCGCTGCGCGGCACGGCCGGCGCCATCCGCCAGGCCCTGCCGCTGCTCGGCGAGCGTTTCTTCGTCCTCTACGGGGATTCCTATTTGCTCTGCGACTACCGCGCGGTGCAGGAGGCCTTCCTGGCCGCCGGCAAGCCGGCGCTGATGACCGTCTTCGCCAATCAGGGACGCTGGGATGCCAGCAACGTCGAGTTCTCCGAGGGCCGCATCGTCGCCTACGATAAGAGAAACCGCACCGATCGAATGCGTCACATCGACTACGGCCTGGGAGTGTTCGAAGCGTCCGTGTTCGCCCGGCTGCCGGCCGGCGCCGCCTGCGACCTGGCCGACGTTTACCAGGACCTGCTGCGGCGGGGCGAGCTGGCGGCGTTCGAGGTCCGCGAGCGTTTCTACGAGATCGGTTCGGCGGCCGGTCTGGAGGACCTGAAGGAGTATCTCAAATGAATTTCATCCGCCAGTACCTGGACGAGACGGCCCGCATCGCCGCGGAGCTGGACTGCGGCGCCATCGAACGGCTGGCCGAGCTGCTCGCCGCGACCCGGTCGGGCGGCGGTCGCCTGTTCATCCTCGGCGTCGGCGGCGGCGCGGCGAATGCCTCCCACGCGGTGAACGATTTTCGCAAGATCGCCGGACTTGAGGCTTACGCGCCGACCGACAACGTCGCCGAGCTGACGGCCCGCACCAACGACGAGGGTTGGGCGGGCGTCTTCGAGGCGTGGCTTCGCACGAGCCGCCTGCGGCCCGGCGACGCCGTGCTCGTCCTGTCCGTCGGCGGCGGCAGTTGCGAGCACAACGTCAGTCCTAACCTGGTGGCCGCGCTCGACTACGCACGCAGCGCGGGCGCCCGGATCGCGGGCATCGTCGGGCGCGATGGCGGCTACACGGCCCGCGTCGCCGACGCCTGCGTCATCGTGCCGGTCGTCAACGCGGAGCACGTGACGCCTCACACGGAGGCGTTCCAGGCGGTCATCTGGCACTTGCTCGTCACGCATCCGTTGCTCAAGCAGGCGGAGACCAGATGGGAGTCGATACGGTGATGCGGCCGGCGGTGTTTTTTGACCGCGACGGCGTGCTGAACGAGGCGGCCGTTGCCGGCGCCGTGCCGCAATCTCCGGCCCGGCTGGAGGACTTCCGCTTGGCGCCGAGCGGCCCGGAGGCGCTTGCCCGCCTCAAAGCGGCGGGTTTCGTTCTCGTGGTGGTCACCAACCAGCCGGGCGTCGCGCGGGGAGAAATTCGCCGCGAGGAAGTCGAGCGGATGCACGAGCTGCTGCGGGCCGCGCTGCCGCTCGATGCTGTTTATGTCTGCTATCACGACGATGCCGACCGGTGCGACTGCCGCAAGCCGAAACCGGGGCTGCTCACCCGCGCCGCCGCCGAGTACGGCC
>JBBIMZ010000437.1:0-3767 GCA_037444135.1 Solibacteraceae bacterium | reverse complement strand
CCCACAACCCGATCTTTTGCACGTCCGGCGCCAGCAGCCGCAAACCGGCCTCCACGATCAGCCGCTCGAAGTCCGTCCGCAGGTAGTGGTTCTCCCCCGTGGCGATCGCCAGGCGCGTGTTGCGCTGCACCTCGCCCAGCCCGCGAATGTCCTCCGGCGGCACAGGATCCTCCAGCCACACCAGCCGCAGCGGCTCCAGCGCGCGCGCCAGCTCGATAGCCGCCTGCACGCCGTAGTTCCAGTGGCAATCGATCGCGACGCCGACGCGCGGCCCCACCGCCTCGCGCACCCCGGCCGCCAGCGAGGCCAGATAGTCCACTTCGGCCGCGCTCAGGTCGCGGTTGAACTCGTCGGAGGGATACGGCGTCGGCACGTCGATATCGAACTTCAAAATCGAAAAGCCGCGCGCCGCCATCTCGGCGGCCCGCCGCGCGTAGGCTTCCGGCGTCAGATGAGCCTCCCCCGGCCGGTCCCAGCGGTGCTTGACGCTCCCGGCGCCCGCCCGCGGCGCGGCGCCGCCGCCTTGCCAGGAAGGCTTTCGCGGAACCAGCAGCGGCGTGATGCTTTCGAGCGATTCGCCCGCGTGACAGTCGGCGTAGATCGCTACCCGGTCGCGGTACCTGCCGCCCAGAATCCGCCACACCGGCAGCCGGTAGCGCTTGCCGATCGCGTCGAGCAGCGCCGCTTCGATCCCGCAAACGGCGTGCGTCGCCAGGCCCGGCCACACGTGCGCCGACGCCGCCTTCATCTTCCGCACCACGGCGTCGATCGAGGTCGGATCCTCCCCTTCGAGAAACGCCGCGTATTCCCGGATCACCGCCGGAAGGCCCGGACCGAAATACGCCTCGCCGTAACCGGTGACGCCCTCGTCGGTCTCCACTTTGATGATCGTCCAGTCGAAGTTGGCTTCGATGACCGCCGTCGTCAGTCGCGTAATTCGCATTGGGGATCTTCGCAATCATAACAAGGTGCCCCGGCGCCGTCCTGCGATAGACTGAATTCCGGAGTTCGCCCCATGGACAGTCGCCAGAACAACACCCGCCGCGCCTTCCTGTACGCCTCGGCCGCGGCCGTCGCCACCAGCCGCCGGCCCATCCTCGGCGCCAACGACCGCATCCGCATCGGCGTCGTCGGCATCGGCGGCCGCGGCCGCGATCACATCGAAACCTGGAGCGGCCTGCCTGACTGCGCCGTCGCCGCCGTCTGCGACGTCAATCAGGCCGCCCGCGAACGCGCCGTCGCTCAGGTCCAGAAGCTCGGCGGCGCACCGCCGAAAGCCTTCGCGGACATGCGCGAGCTCTATGACGACAAATCGATCGACGCCGTCTCCATCGCCACGCCCAACCACTGGCACGCGCTGGCCACGATCTGGGCCTGTCAGGCCGGCAAGGACGTCTACGTGGAAAAGCCCGCCAGCCACAACATCTTCGAAGGCCGGCAAATGGTCGCCGCCGCCCGCAAGTACAACCGCATCGTCCAGGTCGGCTCGCAAGGCCGCAGCATCCGGCACAAACAGCGCGCCATGGAGATGCTCCACGAGGGTGTCATCGGCACCGTCTACATGGCTCGCGGGCTCTGCTTCCGCCGCCGCCATTCCATCGGCCACACGCCCGATGAGCCCGTCCCGCCCGGCATCGACTGGGACAAGTTCCTCGGCCCGGCCCCGATGAAGCCTTACAGCAAGAACAAGTTCGCCTACAACTGGCACTGGTTCTGGGACACCGGTAACGGCGACATCGGCAACCAGGGCGTCCACGAGATGGACCAGAACCTGTGGGGCCTGAACCGCTATACCTTCCCGCGCGAAGTCTCCTCGATCGGCGGCAAGTACCTCTGGCAGGACGACCAGGAAACTCCCAACACCCAGCAGGCCGAGTTCGACTTCGGCGACGCCGAGATCGTCTTCGACGTGCGCAACCTGCCCAGCCCGCCCGAGGGCTCCAGCCCCATCGAGGGAACCAGCTACGTGGGCAACATCTTCTTCGGCGCCGACGGCTACATGGTCGTCGACCCGTACGGCTTCCGCGTCTACAAAGGCGACAAGCGCGAACTCGTCCTCGAAGAGAAGCCCGCCGAGGCGCGCATCTGGGACACCGCCCCCCACATGCGCAATTTCCTCGAAGCCGTCCGCAAGCGCGACCCCAAGCACCTCAACGCCGACATCGCCGTCGGCGTCGCCGCCGCCGCTTTCTGCCACCTCGCCAACATCGCCTACCGCCTCAAGCGCCGCCTCCGCGTCGATCCGGCCACCCAGACCTTCCCCGGCGACGAAGAGGCCAACCGCATGCTGACCCGGCAGTACCGCCCGCCGTACGTCGTGCCGGAAACCGTTTGAGCGCCCGCGCAGCCTTGAGGTATACTCGGAGCAAGTTTCGGAGCAGCGCTCCGGAATCCAAGGAGTTCAAGGAGGTTTCAGCAGTGGGTACGAATCAGTGGCTCGCGGCGCGTCTCTGCGCCAGCCTGCTCGCCTTGTGCGCGGCCTCGCCCGTGGCGGCGCAGAACGTCGCCGGCACGATCGTCGGCACTATCCGGGACGTCTCCGGGGGCGCGATCGTGGCGGCTGCGGTCACAGTGACCAACGAAGGCACGAACGTGGCCTTCAAGACCACCACGAACGAGGCCGGCGACTATGTCGCGCCGAACCTGGCCCCCGGCAGCTACACCGTCACGGCCGAATTTCAGGGTTTCAAGCAGGCCGTGGTCAAAAGCGTCCGCTTGCTCGCCAACCGCACCGTGCGCGTCGACCTCTCCCTCGAGCCGGGCACGGTGACGCAGACCATCGAAGTCCAGGGTGCGGCTCCCGTCGTCAACTCCGAAAACGCCACCATCGGCAACATCCTTGAATCCACCGTCATTACGGCGATTCCGCTGAACGGGCGCACCCTCGACCGCCTGATCCGCATCTCCGGCGGCGTGACCACCGACAGCGCCTCGAATCCGCGCGTCGCCGGCAGCGCCTACTGGGGCGGCATCCAGTTCAACGTCGACGGCGTTACCTATAACGACACCGGCAACGGCGGCGGCGCTTACTCCTACCGCAACGGCCTGGCGACGCTGCCTTCGGTCGACTCGGTCAGCGAATTCAAGATCGACTCCAACAACCAGAAGGCCGAGTTCGAAGGCTCCGTCTCCGCCACGATCGTCACCAAGAGCGGCACCAACGAGTTCCACGGCTCCGTCCTCTGGTTCAACCGCAACAAGGCGTATGCCGCGAAGAACTTCTTCGCCACCGGTCTGCCGAAACCGCCCTTCAACCGCAACGAGTTCGGCTACACCGTCGGCGGCCCCATCGTCAAGAACAGGACCTTCTTCTTCCACAGCTACGAGGGCCTGCGCGAGCGGACCTCGCCCACCTACACGCTCTCGGTGGCCACCCAGGCCATGCGCGCCGGCGACTTCTCCGGCCTGCCCGTCATCATCGATCCCCTGAACGGCCAGCCCTTCGCCAACAACCAGGTCCCCGCCAGCCGCATCGACGCCCGCTCGAAATCTCTCATCGACTGGGTCCCGCTGCCCAACCAGCGCGGCACGGGCCCGGCGGGGACGCTCTCCAACTACGTCTTCAACAACAAGAACATCTCCGACATCAACCGCTACGGCGTCCGCATCGATCACCGCTTCTCCGACCGGGACTCGATCTGGGTCAACCTCAACCACTCGCTCGGCGAGCCCTACTTCGTCGCTCAGGCCTACCCGCCCCGCTACGGCTCCTGGGACAACGGCGGCTACTCGACGCAGAGCGCCAACATCACCTACCTGCGGAACTT
>JBBIMZ010000436.1:0-3769 GCA_037444135.1 Solibacteraceae bacterium | reverse complement strand
AAGGGTGTTGTTGAGTCCGTGCCCCATGTGGAGCGAGCCGGTCACGTTGGGCGGGGGGATTACCAGCGAGAAGACGGGGGCATCGTCGTTGCGCGTGGCGAAGACGCCCTCGCGGATCCACCACTCGGCCCAATGCGGCTCAAACCGCTGAGGCTCATAGACTTTCTCGATTGTCATGGGGTGAACTTTAATTCTAGCACCCGGGACGCCGCTCCCTCAGCGCCTCGCGCCTCGACGAACTCACTTGGCCTGCGGCCTCGTCACGATCAATTTATTCAAAAACACTCTTGACACAAGAAAAAAAAAGCGACTAAACTAAGGCGCGGAGGAGATTGCCGTGAGAACGCTTTGCATCGTTTACCTTTTAGTTTTGGCAAGTTCTTTCCGACTGCTCGCCGATTGCAGCGCTGAAGTCGATTGCTACACCCTATGCAATACTCCCTTCTATTTGAGTTGCAAGTGCTATACGGGCCAGAAAAAGTGTAAGGAATGCACCTGCCACAGTCCCGGCTGCAGTGAGATGGGAAGCTGTTGTTGCACGAGGCAGGATGGCAGCCAGAACTGCACACAGCTCGATGCGTGTGGGTCCGGGTGGGGCGCGCCTCTGCCGGCGGAGGCCCAGGCCGCCGCCGGCTCGGTGGTCGCTGTGAACCGTCCGGGTTTGCCGGAGCTAAGCCGCCTGAACTTCACGTGGTCGGAAACCGGAGTGGGCTCCGGCGCATACACGATCCGCAACGCGTCCGGCAGCGGCCTCGTCGCTATCGAGATCCTATGGTACTTTGAGACCAGCGCCGGTGTGCTGCGGTTAGCGACCTGGGCGGATAACTGGATCGCGGGGACGCCGTTCCTTCCCGCCGCACTAGAGATGCAAGATACCTTTGACGCCTACGTTGGGGTCAAGTCGGGTGCAGTCAGACGCATCGTGGCGATGGTTTCCTACGCCGAATATCAGGACGGCAGGAAACTGGGGGACGCAGAAAGGGCATCGTTCTTCGACCAGCGCCGCCGGCAGATCCGGGACGCATACATGAAGCTCAGAACCGCTTTCAACTCCGGCGGAGCGGAGGGCTT
The DNA here is from genome assembly GCA_037444135.1 of Solibacteraceae bacterium. Lineage (GTDB taxonomy): Bacteria > Acidobacteriota > Terriglobia > Bryobacterales > Bryobacteraceae > CALKXJ01. The sequence continues at coordinate 2,698 of JBBIMZ010000436.1, read as the reverse complement.
CGCCGCGGCGCTCAGCCCGGGGCCGCGGCAGACGCCCGCCGAGCAGGCGGCCAAGACCCGCCTGGGGCAGATCCTTCGCGACGAAGGGATCGAAGCGGCACTGGCGGAGATTGCCCGAGTCCTCAGCCGGCCGGTGAAGTAGCCCGGTGCGTCCGAGCTTCGCAGCGGCCCCGGGGGGGCGGCGCTGCTGCGCTCTTCCCCTGGGGCTTGGCAACCTCGATAGAATCCGTCAGCAGGGAGGCTGTAATGCTCGAGGGTAAGGTTGCGCTGATCACCGGGGCCGGCGGAGGGCTGGGCGTGGCGGTGACGCGGGCGTTTCTCGACGCCGGCGCGACCGTCATCGGCGTCTCCCGGTCGATTCAGGCCTCTGACTTCCCGCATCCGGCCTTCGCGGCGATGCCGGCCGAACTGACGAGTTCCGAGGCGGCGCGCGCGGTCGCCGATGCCGTCACCGCCCGGTTCGGGCGCATTGACGTGCTCGCTCACCTGGTCGGCGGCTTCGCCGGAGGCGAGCCGGTCGCCGAAACCGCTGACGCCACGCTCGAGCGCATGCTCGAGTTGAACCTCAAGTCCGCCTTCTTCACGATTCGGGCGGTGTTGCCGCAGATGCGCCGGCAAGGCTCGGGACGGATCCTGGCCGTCGGCAGCCGCGCCGCCGTCGAGCCCGCTTCCCGCGTGGGAGCCTACGCCGCCTCCAAAGCAGCCCTGGTCGCGCTGATCCGCACGGTGGCCAAGGAAAACAAGGACTGCGCGATCACCGCCAACATCGTCCTGCCCGCGACGATGGACACGCCCGCCAACCGTGCGGCCGAGCCCAACGCCGACTTTGCGCGCTGGGTCCAGCCCGCTCAGGTGGCGGCTTTGCTCGTTCACTTGGCCTCGGAGGCGGCCTCGCAGATCACCGGCGCCGCGATCCCCGTTTACGGCCGCGAGGCCTGAAGCGCGCCCGGCTTCACGAGCAGATCGCCGCTTGCAGCATCGCCTTGATGTAAGCGACGTTATAGGCCTCGGCCGCGTATCCGCCGCCGCCGGGGTATAAGGTGCGGAAACCGGGCTGATTGCGGTCATAGTCGAGCGCCCGCGGATGCTCGGGGTAAATGGCCCGCGAGTATTTCAGCCGCACCAGCTCCTTCATGACGGCGAACATGTCCACCTGGCCTTCGTCCACGAAGACTTCCGTGTAGTCGACGTACGGCGTGCGCACGCGCACGTTGCGGTAATGAGCGTGATTGATGCGGTCGCGGCTGCCGAAATAGCGGCACACGGCGACCGGATCCTCGCCGAGTTCGCGCGTGACGCCGCAGTCGAAGGTGATGCCGTTGGCGGGACTGTCGACGATCGTGATCAGCCGCTTCCAGTCGGCCACGGTCCGCATGATCTGGGCCGAACCGCGCGCAATCGGCACCGGCGGGTCGTTCGGGTGCAAGGCCAGGCGCACGCCGGCTTTCTGAGCCTCCGGGACGATCGCCTTCAGAAAGTAGGTGAGGTTGGCCCAGAGCGAATCGGCATCGTGCGTTCCGATCTCCGGCAACGGGGGCAGGTCTTTGACTTTGTCGTAGGTATACGCCGTCATCCCCGCTCCACCTCGACCGGGCTCTTCATAATAGCCTTCGACCAGCCGGTGCGCGTAGAAGTTGTACTCGACCACGGGCAAGCCCGCCTTGCCGGCGGCGCGGATTGACTGGATCACTTTCTCGATTTCCTCGTCGCGGCCCGGCCTGCCGTAGATCGTGTTGGGGAAGCCGCTGATCATCATGTTGCAGACGGTCAGGCCTCCGGCGTTGAAGCGCTCCATGCGCGCCCGGAGGTCTTCCTCCGTCCAGGGGATGCGCGGGCCGCCCATCAGCACGTAGTCGACGCCGATCTGCTTGATGCGCCGCATACCGGCTTCGTCCAGGTTGGGTGAGACGCCCAGGCAGATCTTCGGCACGTCGGGCCCCAGCGCGGGAGGCCACGAGGGGCAGGCGCCTCGCAGCAATGCAGGGGCGGACGCGGCCGCCGTTGCGCCGATCGTCTTCAGCAGGCTTCGTCGGGAAATTCGAGACTTCATCGTGAGAGCTCCTGGGTTCCGGGCTGAGTCGCCACGAAGCTCCCTACATTATGCAATGAAACGGCGCGCCCGTAGCCGCCCGGCCGGTAGAATGAATCCAAGATGGCGCCCGCCGACCATCCACTCCGCCGGCGGATCGAGACGCTGTTGCGGATCGACCCTGGCTCCAAGCCCGCCGCCTACCGGCGCATCGACGAATCGGCGGCGCTCAACGACCTGAATTACTGGCTGGAGCTGCTGCTTTCGGCGGCGATTGCGACGCTGGGACTTGTGCTGGACAGTACCGCGGTCGTCATCGGAGCGATGTTGCTGTCGCCGCTGATGGGGCCGATCATCGCGGCGGGACTCGCGCTGGCGGCGGCGGATCTGTATTTGGGCATCAAGTCCTCGCTGAACCTGGCGGCCAGCATCGTAGCCGCGATCGGCCTGTCGGCCCTGATCGTATGGCTGATCCCGTTCCAATCGCCGACCAATGAGATCCTCGCCCGGACGCATCCCAATTTGCTGGACCTGGGCGTGGCGGTCTTTTCCGGACTGGCCGGCTCGCTCGTGGTCTGCCGGGGCGGTTCTGGCGGGGGCGTCACGGCCTTGCCCGGCGTCGCCATCGCGGTCGCGCTGATGCCGCCGCTGTGCACGGTGGGGATCGGG